>NZ_JANSJB010000019.1:25130-27471 GCF_047462355.1 Synechococcus sp. H55.9
ACGGATGCGGGCTGGGTTGCGAGCTTGGCGTAGGGATCCCGTGGCTGCGGCAGAGCCTGGGGCAAGCTGGTATAAGATTTTCTTTCCCCGCCATCCCAGGTAGATAGCATGAAAGCACACGAGTTCTGGGCTCGCACCGACAGCCAAGGTCAACTGATTTTGCCTGTGCAGGCGCAGGAACAATTGCCCAAAAATCAACTTGTGCGGGTGCTGGTGTTGGTGGATGAGGGGGAGCCGGCAGATTCTTCACAAGAGCAGCAGCCCACCGCCTCATCAGACGAGGAGCATCTTGGGTACGGAGACACCGTTCCCTACGACGGCATTTAAGTTCACCTGAGTTCACCTCAAAGCGCGCTGTCAACAGAGGGGATCTTGGCCGGACAGCCGCCAGCGGTTCAGGTGGGAGACGCACCGCGAGCGCTCCGGGCCGCTTCCCTCCCCTCCGCCCTCTCTCAGGGGGAGAAGGAAGTTAAGAGCTCCGCCCCGCCGCCGCGATCAGCTCTGCTTGCAACCGTTCCTGGGCCGCCTGCAAAGCCTCTGCCAGTTTCTCCGGTTGCTTGCCACCGGCTTGGGCCAAGTTGGGCCGTCCGCCGCCGCCCCCCCCGGTGAGTTTGGCGATCTCGCCGATGAAGGAGCCTGCCTTCAGGCCAAGTTGCTGCACCGCCGGGCTAAAGGCGGCCACTAGGCTGACCTTGCCGGCTTCCGGCACCGAGCCCAGCACCACCGCCCCTTGCCCCAGCTTGTGGAGCAGATGCTCGGCGGCGGTTTTGAGGGCCTCGGCGGGGGTGGATCCCAGTTCCGCCACCAAGATCTTAAGATCTCCGACGGCAGCCGCCGCGGACAACAAACGTTCGGCCTGCAGCAAAGCCAACTGGCTGCGCACCTCCTCCAGCTCTTTTTGGGCGGCCTTCAGCTCCGCCTGCAGGGCGGCGACCCGCTCCGGCAGTTCCTGGGGCTTGGCCTTGAAATGGGCGCTCAGCTCCCGCACCACCTTGTCCCGCTCGTTCAGGTATTCCAGCACCGCCGGCCCGGCCACAGCCTCGATGCGACGGATCCCGGCAGCCACCCCGGTCTCGGCGATGATCTTAAACAGGCCGATCTCGGCGGTGTTGTTGACATGGGTGCCACCACACAGCTCCATCGAAACGCCCGGAAAGTCGATCACCCGCACCTCGGCGCCGTATTTTTCCCCGAACATGGCCACGGCTCCTTTGGCTTTGGCCTCCGTTAAGGGCATGATGGCCACCTGAGCCGCATGGGCCTCGGCAATCCAGGTGTTCACCAAGTTTTCAACCTGTTCCAGCTCCGCGGGGGTGACGGGTCGGGAGAGGGTGAAATCAAAGCGCAGCCGGTCAAAGGCCACCAGGGATCCCGCCTGGCTGATGGAGGGATCGACAATTTTTTTCAGGGCTGCCTGCAGCAGGTGGGTGGCGGTGTGGTGGGCCTGGGCGCGCCGCCGACAGGCCAAGTCGATCTGAGCTTGCACCGGATCCCCCACCCGCAGGATCCCGCGTTCTACCCGGCCAAAGTGAACAAACAGATCCCCTTGCTTTTGCACATCTTCCACGCGCACCAGCAAGCCGTCGCCGGAGAGGTAGCCACGGTCGCCGATTTGCCCGCCAGATTCGGCATAGAAAGGGGTGCGATCCAAGACAATCTGCACCGCTTGCCCTGCCTCCACTTGGGGCACCGATTTTCCTTCCACCAACAGGGCCTCGACCACGCCGCGGGCAGAAGATTGGCTGTAGCCCAAAAACTCTGTTTGGCTGAGAAAATCGGCCAGCTCGTCCAGGGATCCCTGGGCCGTCAGGTCGATGGTCTGGTGGGCGGCGCGGGCCCGCTGCCGCTGTTTCTCCATCTCTTGCTCAAAGCCCTCTAGATCCACGCTGAAGCCGCGTTCCTGGGCAATTTCTTGGGTCAGCTCCAGCGGGAAGCCGTAGGTATCGAAGAGCTTGAAAGCGTCGGCACCGGAGATCTGCTTTGGCGAGCCGCCGTTGCCAGGGGAAGATTCGACGGCAGCAAACAGATCCAGCAGCAGCCGTTCCCCCCGCTCCAGGGTCTTGAGAAATTGCTCCTCTTCCCGCTGCAGCTCGGTTTTGATCAGGGTTTCTCGCTCCCGCACCTGAGGATAGGCAGCCTCGGCCAACTGAATCGCGGTCTCTACCACCGGAATGGTAAAAGGCTCGCCGATCCCCAAGAGCCGCCCGTGGCGCACCATCCGCCGGATCAGCCGCCGCAGCACATAGCCCCGATCCACATTGGAAGGAAGCACCCCATCGGCAATCAAATGCATCACCGCCCGCGCGTGATCCCCGATCACCTTCAGGGAGATCTGCTGCTC
>NZ_JANSJB010000019.1:27571-30958 GCF_047462355.1 Synechococcus sp. H55.9
TCGCTATCCCGGTTCAGCTCCATGAACACCAGGTTGTAGATCTCCAGGAAGCGGGAGTCATCCTCCAAATCGATCCGCTCATCCCCCAGCTCCGGCTTGAAGTCGTAGTAGATCTCAGAACAAGGGCCGCAAGGGCCGGTGGGGCCGGCAGCCCAGAAATTGTCCGCCTCTCCCAGGCGCTGGATGCGGTGGGCCGGGATCCCTACTTCATCTCGCCAGAGGGCAAAAGCCTCTTCATCTTCGTGAAAGACGCTCACCACCAGCCGTTCCGGCGGCAGGCCGAACACCTCCGTCACCAGCTCCCAGGCCCAGACAATGGCCTCTTTTTTGAAGTAGTCGCCGAAGCTGAAGTTGCCCAGCATCTCGAAGAAGGTGTGGTGGCGTGCCGTTCGCCCCACATTCTCGATGTCGTTGGTGCGCACACATTTTTGGGCGGTTGTAACCCGCGGGTACTCTGGATCCCGATGTCCCAAAAAGATCGGCTTAAAGGGCAACATGCCGGCAATGGTCAGCAGCACCGTCGGATCTTCCGGCACCAGGGAAGCGCTGGGCAACACCTGATGGCCCCGCTGGGCGTAGAAGTCCAGAAACGTTTGCCGAATGGCAGCACCGGAAAGAGCTGGAAACATGACAGGGCAAGATGGGTGTATTTATCAATTCTAAGTTTTCTGCCTGCGGGGCAGTCTAGCCCTTGTTGTCTTGACCTTGTTTCCCCCGCCCTCATCCGCGGAAAACTAAGCGATTTCTCCGATTATCCCCAGGGGGGGCAGACGCTAGAATCAGCCTAGCTGAGGCAGTTGTGCAAAATTTGTTTCTCCTTGGTCTAACCTGTATGTATCTATCACAACTGGCCTGTCCAGTTCTCGGCTCTGTGTCGGTTGTCCGGATCGCCAGCCGGTAACCCCAAAGGTATGTCCAACTGCTACTGCCTTAACCCTGCCTGCTTGCAACCGGAAAACCCGGCCGACGCCTCCACCTGTGCCGCCTGTGGCCATCCCCTCCTGCTGCGCAACCGCTACCGGGCCTTCAAGCGCATCGGCCAGGGGGGATTTGGCGCTACTTTCTTGGCCCGCGATGAGGACATGCCTTCCAAACCTTGGCGGGTGATCAAGCAGTTGCGCCCGGTCGAGGGATCCCCGCAACTGGCCAAGTTGGCGGAGGAGCTGTTCAATCGCGAGGCCCAAGTGTTGGAGCGCCTCGGCGAACATTCCCAGATCCCCAAGCTCTACGCCCACTTCCAGGAAGGTGGCAAGTTCTACCTGGTGCAGGAATTTATCCAGGGCATTACCCTCTCGCAGGAAATGCGTCGCCATGGGCCCTTTTCGGAAGCACAGGCCCGGCAGGTGATGCAGGAGGTGCTGCTGATCCTCAGCTATGTCCACAGCCACAACACCGTTCACCGCGACATTAAGCCAGCCAACCTCATTCGCCGCAAGGAGGATCAGCGGCTGGTGTTGATCGACTTTGGAGCTGTGAAGGAGCTGGGGCCAGCCCAGGAGCAGACGGCGGAGGTGACTGCGATCCGCTCCCTTGGCTTTTCTCCCCCAGAGCAAGTGGCCGGCCAGGCGGTCGGTCCCTCCAGCGATCTCTACGCTCTGGCGGCTACCTGTATCAACCTGATGACGTTGCAATCTCCGGCCAGGTTTTATAACCATGAGACGGGGGAGTGGGATTGGTCGGATTGCCTACAGCTCAGCCCCGAATTCGACGCCATTTTGCACCGCATGTTGCAGCCGGCCATCAACCAGCGCTTTGCCACCGCTACCGAGGTTTTGCGGGCGTTGCAAGGGATCCCGGTGGAGAAGGTAGGCGGCCCCATCTCCCAGCCCATTGTGCTGTCCGACTCTCCCCTGTCTCCAGGCTCCTCGGTGATCTCCGGCTATTGGGCCAAGCACCGCTCCGGCGGTTTCTCGCCCACTCCTCTCCCTCAGTCCAGCGCGGGGGGAATGACGGGCGGCAGCCCGGTAGCCATCCCCTCTGAGTGGGGGAGCAGCACCGGTTTCGCCCAAGTGAGCCGAGCCAGCAGCATCACCAGCGGCGGGCGGATCAAGCCGGCCACTCCACCGCGGATCCCTTCCATGGCGGGGGCCGATCTGCGGGGAAAGTCCTTTGCCAACCAAAACTTAGCCGGTTACGATTTGCGCCAGGCTGATCTGCGTGGAGCCGATTTCTCAGGGGCCAACTTGCAGGGGGCGGATCTGCGCGGCATCCTCTTCAACACCCCTCAACCCTATTGGCTGCAGGTTTTGGGTCGACTGTCTGGATCGGCCAAGACGTTGGGAGGGATCCTGGCGGGCTTAGGGGGGCTGCTGGGCTCGGGTATCCTGGCCTTTTTGCTGGTCCGCCTGACCACGGGTGATTTGGTTTATGCGTTGGGAGCGGCTGGGATCGCTTTTTTGGTGGCCAGCTCGGTGCTCTGGTCTGTGACCGGTAGGGTTCGTTTGGCTCGCCATCCAGAAGACCAGAGCAAGCGCTTTACCAACTTTTGCAAAGCCGATCTGCGGGGGGCACGGATGGACGAGAAGCTGCGGAAGTTTGCCCGCCGACAGGGGGCCATCTTGAGTTGACAGGGGGTGGCAGAGCGGGGATCCGGCTTTGTGATAAGTGTCATTAAGCCGGGGAGGCCCCTCTGCGAAGGGATTGGTTGACCTGTTCTGTCAGAGCTCGGCAGGCCACGGTTTTGCCCTGCTGCCGATTCCCAACTTGGTCGTAAAAGACAATGCCATCAGCCCGGGAAAAGCCCAACGCCAAGAACAACAGCTCCAAAACCCCAAAAGACACAGTCTCCAACTCCGGCGCTCGCTCCCTCAGCTCCGCCAGGGTGGCCTGGGCGTCTTCCAGGTGGCCAAAAGCCGGGATCCACACATGGCTGACCGGTTCGCCTCCCGGCGAGAACTCTGTCTGGTCGGGCTTTTCTACCACCCGCACCGTCAGCCAGCCGCCATCGGGATAGCGCAAGGTGGTGTATTGCAGGTGATCCAGATGTTGGGCCACCTGGGTGAGCACATCCGCCACCTGTTGCATCACCGCTGCTGGGATCCCATTTTGCGGAGCGCTATCCACAAGGGCTGCGGCCTGCCCTGCCAGACTCACCACCATGATTGACAACAATCCTCATCCAGATTCAAAATAGATATTCGCAGCGATTGGGGCTGTAGTTCAATTGGTTAGAGCACCGCCCTGTCACGGCGGAAGTTGCGGGTTCGAGCCCCGTCAGCCCCGTACTCCTGAACACACTCTAACCTAGGAAGTTTCCTGCAGTCTCGTTATGGCCACGCAGCGCTGACCGCTCCCAGGCTCTTTTCCCTCGCTCGTAGGAGGGTGGCTGCATTCCCCCAAAGACCGGAAGCAGCGGGATGTTTTCCTTTGGAATGACCATGGGCAGGG
>NZ_JANSJB010000020.1:0-29948 GCF_047462355.1 Synechococcus sp. H55.9
ATTGTGGGTTTGGGCAATCCCGGCCCACAATATGCCGATACCCGCCACAATTGCGGCTTTATGGTGCTGGATCGGCTGGCGCAGCGCTGGGGGATCCCGTTGGTTTTGGAAAAGCGGTTCCAAGGCAGCTACGGAGAAGGTTTTGTTCTGGGGGGCAAGCGGCGCCTGCTCAAGCCGGAGACCTACATGAACCGTTCCGGCCAAGCGGTGCGGGCAGTGCTGGACTGGTACAAACTGGATCCCGCCGCGGTGTTGGTGGTGTACGACGATATGGACTTGCCCCTGGGTCGCCTGCGACTGCGGGGATCCGGCTCTGCCGGCGGACACAACGGCATGAAGTCCATCATTCAGCACGTGGGGAGCGAGGCGTTGCCGCGGCTACGCTTGGGGGTGGGCAAACCCAAGGGCAGCGAAGATGTGATTGGCCATGTGTTGGGTGGATTTGCCCCTGCAGAACAAGAGGTGCTGGAGCAGGTGTTGGATACGGCGGTAGAGGCGGTGGAGTGCTGTTTGCAAGAGGGGCTGATGACGGCCATGAACCGGTTTAATCCCCTAGATCTGTCTGGGCCAACGTCCGAGCGAGATGGACAAAATCCTCCCCTGGGCCCAAGCAGGACTTTTCGTGAGGAGCGGGCGACCTCAAAGTGCGAAGGTTAAAAAGTGGCTCCCCTCGATTGCCGGTTTTGAGGGAGTGTGGTCTTGTCTGGCAAGAGAGCGGGCAATTCTGTCGGGAAAGCGATACTCCAGATAAGTGTTAATTATCTGGAGTATCTACAGATGGAACCGGGCCTAGTTCCAGGCTGCTCCGCTCGACAGAGATGGGCCTGAGCAGAACAAAGTGCCGATGTAAGCGTTGCAAGCGGATCCCGATGAGGGTTAGCCTTTGTAACAGTCTTCTGGCCAAGCGATGCTGCTCGTGCCAGCCCAAGACGAAAACAAGACCCAAAGCAGTCCACCTGAGGTTGAGATCTTGCTGTTGAATTGCCCGGATCCCATGTTGCTTGCCGTCGAAGCTGCTGCTCCCGTGGACGCCAATCTTGCCCCTCTGATCCTGGTAGCGGTGCTGATGTCTCTGGTGGTCATCTACCTGGCCAGCCGCGTTGCCGGAGAAATTGCCGTTCGCCTGAGTTTTCCCCCCGTGCTGGGAGAGTTGCTGGGGGGCGTCATGGTGGGAGCCTCTGCCCTGGGGTTGCTCGTCTTCCCAGAGGGGCCAGTTTCCGGCCAAGAGCTGCATACCTTGGCTCAATCCTCAGCCCTGATGCAATTTTTGCAAACCACTGCCGGCCTCGACGAGGGATCCCTGGTGCCGGTGTTCTCCGCCCAAAGCCAGATCATCGACACCCTCTCGGAAATCGGGGTGGTGATCCTCTTGTTTGAAATTGGCCTCGAATCGGATCTGGCCGAGCTGTTGCGAGTCGGCCCCCAGGCCGCAGCCGTAGCCGTCATCGGTGTTGCTGTGCCCTTCCTGGCGGGAACACTGGGCTTGCTCTACCTGTTTCATGTGCCCACCATCCCCGCGGTATTTGCCGGGGCCGCCCTCACAGCAACCAGCATTGGTATTACCGCCCGCGTCTTGGCCGAGCTGCAAAAACTCACCTCCCCCGAAGGGCAGGTGATCATCGGCGCTGCCGTCCTGGACGACGTGTTGGGCATCATCATCTTGGCCGTGGTGGCGGGCTTGGCCAAAACCGGGGAGGTTGACCTAGCCGATATCGGCCTCATCATCGTCAGCGCCATCGTCTTTCTGGTCGGCTCCATTGTTTTGGGGCGCCTCCTCAGCCCCTACTTTGTAGCCCTCCTTAACAACCTAAGAACCCGCGGCAACCCGCTTTTGCCCGCCCTTGTGCTGGCTTTTCTGTTGGCCTACGTGGGCCAGGTGATCCACCTGGAGGCCATCTTGGGCGCTTTTGCCGCCGGCCTCATTCTGGCCGAAACCGAGAAACGGCAAGAGCTGGAAGAGCAGATCAAACCCGTCTCTGACCTGCTGGTGCCCATCTTCTTCGTCTGCGTCGGGGCCCGAACCAAACTCGGCGTGCTCAACCCCACCCTCCCCGCCAACCGCGAGGGTCTGATCATTGCCGTCTTCTTGATTGGCGTTGCGATTGTGGGCAAGCTGGCCGCCGGCCTGGGGGCGTTCGGCAAGCCGGGCATCAACCGCTATGCCATTGGCGTGGGCATGATCCCGCGCGGCGAGGTGGGCCTGGTGTTTGCCGGCGTGGGATCCACCAGCGGCGTTCTCTCCGATGCCCTGGACGTCAGCATCATCGTCATGGTGATCGCCACCACCTTTATCGCCCCCCTCTGGCTGCGGGGAGTCTTGCCCGGGGCAGCAGACTCTCCTCCTTCCCTTCTGGATCTGCAGGCAGAAGCATCAGAGCAAGACCGCGTCGAAACCCCATCAGCGCGCTCAGACTCAGAGCAGGTGGGCATTCCTGAGGGTTAAATCACCTCGGCTTTCTCCCCAAACGCCCCCAGAGCGTCTGGAACAGCAGCCGCAACGGGTTGCGACGGCGGGAGCCCACGTGTTCAACCTTCTCCGTCCTCTCCTCTTGGGGCAAAATCACCTGCAGCGAGGGCGGCTCAAACCGCTGCATCGTTGTGGAGCGCCGATCCACCACCTCCGTCTTCACGCTGCGAAAGCTCACCGACTGGAGATATCGCTGAAAATCTTCGTCCGACAACCGGCGAATGCAATACTGCATCCGCACCTGATCCCCCAACTGGATCTGATCCCCGTCCTTGAGATCCCAGCTCAAACATTGCTGCCCGTTTACCGAGATGCCATTGGTGCTGCGCTTGCCTTCGATATTGCCGTCCAACAGCCGGTAGGTGTACTGGCCGTCTTTTTGGGGTAGCCGCAGCAGCAGCGCATGTTGCCGAGAAACAGCCGCCGAATGGATGACAATGGCGTTGCCGGGATCCCTGCCGATGGAGTAAGTGGCCGCGCTGAGGGCCACCGCCCGCCGTCCCTGCTCATCATCGATGACCAGCACGTGCCAAACCTGGGATGGGAAAGACTTTGCGTCGGTAGACATTGTCTGGGGTCTGCTTTGCCAGAGAAAGGCTCGGCAAGAGAGGGCCTTTCCCCCATAATGATAGGGTAGGGTTTCCCCACCGGTAAGGATTGTTAACAGCAACCATGACTGCAACTCCATCTCTTCTCCAAGACCTGCCCCCCATCTACCCCGGCGTTGCCGTGCGGGTCATCAATCCCAACGACACCTACTACCTCTTTGAAGGACAAGTGCAGCGGGTTACCGACGACCACGCCGCCGTTCTCTTTGAAGGCGGCAACTGGGATAAATTGGTCACCTTCCGCCTCACAGAACTGGAAGTGATCGACAAATCCCGCCCCTAGCTCTGTTCTTTTTCCGATCCCCCCAGAACCCACCCATGCGCAGCCATTGGCAGGAACCTTTCCTCTGGATCCACGCCGCCGGGATCCTTGCCTTCCCCCTGTGGGTGGGGCTGACCTTGATCGGGCTGGCCACGGGGGATCCCCTCCTCCCGGTGGGGGTGGAGCAAGCTTGGGTAGCTGTGGTGGGCATTGCGCCGGTCTTTGCCATGCAGTGGCGCAAACCGTTCGACATCTTCAGCCTGTTGGTGGCCTCTGTTCCCCCAGAGGAACTCACCCCCGACCAACGCCGCATCTTGGCTGCCTTCCTCAGCCCCGAACACAAGATCTTGACGCTGTTGGCGGCAATCCTGATGCTGGAAATCGGTGAGCGCCTTTACGACTTTGCCCCCCTCTTTGCCTCCCTCACCCCTGGCAACGGCACCCGCTTAGCCGGCCTGGCCGTAGCCGCCTTTGGATTTTGGGGGGCCAACCTGTTCTTGCAGATCCCCCTTGCCGCCATACGGGTGCTCCTCCTCAGCGAGCCGGAGCTGGCCCAACTGGATCCCATCCCTGCTGAGGAGATCGAGAGCCGCTTCTCCGTCGTCGGCGATCGCCACATCCCGCTGCTGCAACGGCTGCTGCGCCACCTCTCTGAAGGCGACTTGAAAAAACCAGGAGACAAGGTTAAAGGCAGTCAAGGCAATGAAGTGGCAGGAGACCCACGACCCGAATCCCAGAAACGGGATCCCTCCGCAGAAGTTGCCCTGCCGGCCCCTGAAACTCCCCTCGATCCCACCTAAGGGTTGTGGCTCGATGTTAGATTGGAGTCAATCCAGACAACACACTGTGAAACCGAACCATCGGCATTCCCCTGATCTTCGAGGCTACCGCACCGGCAATGGCGAGCAACTTTTCCTTCCGCTTCAAACAGTTCACCCAACGCCTCAGAGAAACCACCCAACTTCCCCAGTTTTTCACCGAGCAAGCCACCAGCGAAACCCAAAACCTCGCGCGGGAGTTGGCTTTGGTTGGGGAATACGCCACCCAGCTCAGCCAGGTGGTGATGGAGGTGGACTTCCTCAACCAGCTCTACACCCGTCTTTTGCATGAGCGGGAAGTTTTGCAGCAGGAAAAAGACAACCTGGAAGCACGGGTCTTTGAGTTGCAGCAGGAGCGCAACGAGACAGAGCCGCAAGTGATGTACTTGCGAGAGCAGCTGAGCCAAGCCAGCTTTCAACTGGAACAAACCCAAAACCGCGAGCGCAGCCTCAGCGAGCGGGAACGGCAACTGTCGGAGATCGTGGCCCAACTGGAGCGCCGGCGGGCTGTGCTCAACCAGGCCATCGAAAACCTCACCAACCAAGAGGCCGACTACACCGTTCGTACCAAAGAGCTGGAGGCGGTTGTCCACGAAAACGAAAAGAAAGCCAAGCAGTATCTAGAAGCCGCCAACCACTATCGCGCCTACCTAGAAGAGCTCAATGCTCAGGTGCAAGAAACGCAAGCCAAGCTGAGAAACCTCGGTGTCGAACCCAAGCCTGCCGACCTGCCGCGGCTTGAGGATATGGAAAAGCCGACTCCCATCCCCACACCGCCGCCCTCCACTCCCATCGTCTACCCACCACCCCAACAGTCTCCTCTCCCCCAGTCGGGTGGCTACTGGCAGGACAGCCCCTTCGAGGACGATCCCTGGAGCTAGCCCAACAGCACCTGTAAGCCAGCTCTGCGGCAAAGCTCAGTGCCCTCTGCCCTGACCCGCCTTGGGGAGAGCTGAGGGGAGCGCTTACCCTGGAAGAAATCCATTGAAAGGGATCCACAAAAAGATCCTCAAGATTCCTGCAGAGATCCCGACCCCTGACGTTCAATCCATGCGTTTCTTGTCCAGCCAAGCCTATGGAACCGACCATGCCGGATTTACAAGCCCTCAGCCAATGGGATCGGCAGTTCTGCCGCTTTGCCGAGCAGCAACAGCTCCTCAAGCCCAAACAACTGGCCTTGGCCCTGAAGATCCAGCGGCAGCAGCACGGCCCCCTGGCTTTGATCCTCTGGCAGTTGGGGTTCGTGGGCCTGCAACACTTGGCCCAGTTCTGGGAGAGAGTATCTAGCGGCGCCGAGCTGCTCCGAGATGAGGCCCTCGGCTGAGAAAAGGGGCAAGAGCCCCAAGGTTCTGCGCTATCCCTCTGTGTCCCTGGAAGAAGCTGGAATCCACAGGCATAGGTCTTGCCCTGCAATCAAGTCGATTCTTCCGGCAGCAGACCTTTGGGATCCTCTGGCGGCGGCAGATGCGCCAGATCCACAGTCGCTCCCCCCAACAGCCGGGCTTGGATCCCTTTGAGGACGACATACAGCACCGGCACCACCAGCAGGCTGAGTAGGGTTGAGACGAACATACCGCCGATAACAGCCGTGCCCAGAGATTGGCGGCTGGCAGCCCCGGCGCCACTGGCCACCGCCAGCGGGAAAATGCCCAGGATCGTGCTCAAAGCCGTCATGAGGATGGCGCGGAAACGCGTCTCCGCCGCCTGGATCGCGGCCTTGGCCAGTGGGATCCCTTGGGCAACCAGTTGGTTGGCAAACTCCACGATCAAGATCGAGTTCTTGCTGGCCAGACCGATCAACATCACCAGCCCCACTTGGCAAAAGATGTCGTTGGCCAGGCCCCGCAGCAGTTGGGCCGAGAGCGCCCCCAAAACCGCCAGCGGCACCGCCAGCAGAATGATCAAGGGATCCACATAGCTCTCAAATTGGGCCGCCAGCACCAGGAAGACGAACACCGACCCCAAAGCAAAGATCAGCGGCGCCTGCCCCCCCGACTCGATCTCTTCTAAGGACAGGCCCGACCACTCGAAGCCAAACCCCTGGGGCAGCAAGCGGGCAGCCAGACTTTCCATAGCCCGAATGGCCTGGCCCGAGCTGAAGCCCGGCAGCGGGCTGCCCTGGATCTCCGCCGAGCGGAAGAGGTTGAAATGATTGATGAGCGCCGGGCCGGTGGTCTCCTCCACCTGAACCAACGTGCTCAAGGGCAAGAGCTGCCCCTGCCCACCGCGCACGTAGAACTGGCCAATACGTTCGGGGCTGCTCCGGAAAGCCTGGTCCGCCTGGACGTAGACCCGGTAATTGCGGTTGAACAGGTCAAAGTCGTTGACATAGGTGCCTCCCAGCAGCGTCTGTAGCGTGCCGAAGACCTCGGCCAGCGGGATCCCCAGCACCTGCGCTATGTCCCGATCCACCTTGACCTGCAACCGGGGGGAGTTGGCGTTGAAGGTGGGCGGATTAATCCGCACGCCCAGGGGGGGCTGGCCCGGCGGGGGCGGCGAGTTGCCCACAAAGAAAAAGGCGTTGGCCGTCTGCTGCAGCAGGTTGAAATCGTTCACCCCCCGATCCTGGAGTTGGAAGGTAAACCCGCCCGTGTTTCCCAGATCGGGAATGGCTGGCGGCAAAATCGGGATCACCAACGAGCGGCTGATCCCGCCCAAAAAGGGCCCGAACAGCCGGTTGACAATCGCCTGCGCCGATTGTTCCGGTCGCCGCCGCTTGTCCCAGGGCTTGAGGGTGGCGAAGATCAACCCGTTCCCCGGCGAGGGCCCAGTAAAGCTGAACCCCCCCACGATCACCTGGTTTTCGATTTCCGGGATCCCGTCCAAAATGGCGCTGGCCTGCCGGATGACCCGGTCGGTGTAGTTGAGCGAAACCCCCGGCGGCCCCTGCACAATGGTGATGAAAAAGCCCTGATCCTCATCCGGCACAAACCCCGTTGGCACGATCTGGAACAGCCAATAGGTGAGGCCCAGACAGGCGACAAACCCCGCCACCACCACCAGCCGCAGCTTCACCACCAGCTCCAGCAGCCGGCGATAGGCGGCGCGGATCCCTTCCACCGCCCGGTCAAACCAGCGCAACAGCCAAAACATCTGCTCAGAACGTGGGCGGATCAGCAGCGCCGACAACGCCGGGGCCAGGGTAATGGCATTAAACGTAGACAGGGAAACCGATACGGCAATGGTGACGGCAAACTGCTGGTAGATGCGGCCACTGGTGCCGGGAAAGAACGCGATCGGCACAAACAAGCCCAGCAGCACCAGCGTCGTGGCAATCACCGCCCCCAGCACCTCGTTCATCCCCGCCGAGGCCCCCTGCAGAGGCCGCATGCCGCGGTCGCGGATGTAGCGGGAGATGTTCTCCACCACCACGATGGTGTCGTCCACCACCAAACCGGTGGCCAAAGTGAGGCCAAACATGGTCAGGGTGTTGATGGAAAAGCCGAATAGGCGCACAAAGGCGAACGTCCCCAGCAGCGCCACCGGGATCGTGACGGTAGGGATAAGGGTGATGCGCCAATCTTGCAAAAAGATAAACAGCACCAGCACCACCAGGACGATAGCCTGGAGCAGGGTGAAGATCACCTCTTGTACCGACTCGGTGATGAACAGCGTGGCGTCGAAGGCGATCTCGTAGATCAAGCCGGGCGGGAAATTTTTCGCCAGCTCGGCCAACGTCTGCCGCACCTGCCGCGACACCTCGAGGGCGTTGGCATCCGGCTGCTTGGTGATGGCGATCCCCACCGCCTCCTGGCCGCCGATGCGGAAGAACGTATCGTAACTTCGGGCTCCCAGCTCCACCCGGCCCACGTCGGCAATGCGCACCAAGCCGCCATTTGGGCTGGCTTTGAGGACAATTTGGGCAAACTCCTCCGGCTGGGAAAGCCGACCCGTGGCCTGGACGCTGATCTGAAACTCCTGATCCGGCAGGCTGGGCTGGCTGCCGATTTGGCCGGCAGGCACCTGGATATTCTGCTGGCGCACCGCGTTCACCACATCCAGCGCCGTCAGCCCGTAGCCGGCCAGCCGCGTCGGATCCAGCCAGATGCGCATGGCATAGGTGCGCTCCCCAAAGACGATGACATCGCTAACGCCACGGATGCGCCGCAGGGCATCCCGCACGAACAGCTCGGCGTAGTTGCTCACAAACAGCTCGTCGTATTCCCCCGCCTCTGAGCGCAGCGCCACCACCTGCACAAAAGCGCTATCGCCCGCCTTTTCCACGCTGAGGCCGTTTTGAATCACTTCTGCCGGCAGCCGCGCCTGCACGCGTGCCACCCGGTTCTGCACATCCACAGCTGCTGTGTCCAGATCCCGATCCGGGCTGAAGGTGACGGTGATCTGGCTGGTGCCGTTGCTGCTGCTGACCGAGGAGATGTACCGGATGCCCTCGACGCCGTTGATCTCCTGCTCCAGCACATTCGTCACCGCCGTCTCCACCGTCTCGGCATCGGCCCCGGGGTAAACAGCGGTCACCGTCACTGCCGGCGGCGCCACCTGCGGGTAGTAGTCCACCGGCAACAGGGGGATGCTCACTGCTCCCACCAGCACGATTAGGATGGAGCAGACGCTGGCAAAGACAGGGCGGCGAATGAAAAAGTCAACAAACATAGACAGGGATCCGCATGAGGAGTAGAAGGGAGTGGCCGAGCTCAAGAGGGGAGATCTAGGGCGGGGATCCAGGTGGTCTCCCTCCTCCTTGCCTCCTCTGCTGCAAAAGCACCTCATCGACGATGGGGGCGCCATCGCGGATTTTTTGCAGGCCGCTCAGCACAATCGGCTCATTGGCCTGCAGCCCCTCCAGCACCTCGTAGCTGTTGCCGTGGATGGATCCCAGCCGCACCGGCTTTTGCACCGCCACCGCTCCAGGGGGCTGGCCCTCTTCTGCAGGATCTGCAGTCTGCACCGTGTAGACAAAGGTTTGGGCGCCCAGACGGGCTACCGCCGTCACCGGCACCAACAAAGCTGGCCGCTCCTCCCAGACGATGCGGGTTCGCACAAACTGGGCGTTACGCAACTGGCCGGCGGGGTTCTCCAGCAAGGCCTTGGCCAGGACCGACTGCGTGCCGGGATCCGCTTCAGGCGCAATGAAAGAGACTTGGCTGGTGCCGATGACCTCGCCGCCGCTATCTAGGATCTGCACCGGCGTGCCGATGCGCAGGCGGGGGGCCTGCTGCAGCGGGATGTTCAGGTTCAGCTCCAGCGCCTGGGTTTGGGTCAGGGTGGTCAAAACCGTCTGGGGTGTCACATAATCCCCCTGCCGCACCAACACCTCGCCGACAATGCCGGCAAAGGGAGCCGTGACCTGGAAAAACTGCAGTTGCACCTGCTGCCGCTCCGCCTCGGCCCGGGCCCGCTCCACCTCTCGCTCTGCCCGCAAGATGGCCGCCTCTTGGGCCCGGATCTGCTCCTGCTGGGCCGCCAAGGCTGCCTCCGCCTGGCGCAGATCGCGGCTGGACTGATCCGCTTGCGCCTGGCTAATAGCCCCCTCGGCCAAGAGGCGCAGGTTGCGCTCGTGCTGCTCCTGGGCGAACTCTGCCGCCGCCTCCAGCCGCAGCCGCTCCGCCCGCAACTGGCTGAGCACGGCTCGGCTGCTCTCCAGGTTGGCCTGGGCCGCCGCGATCCCCGCCGTTTGGCCGGCCACCGCCGCCTGTTGCTGCCGGCTGTCGATCGCAAACAGGGGCGCCCCGGCAGAGACCTGGGATCCCAGCCGCACGAACACCTGGGTTACCTGGCCGCTCACCTGGGGCCGGATGCTTGCCACCTGCTGGGATCCGAGGCTGGCGATGAACTCCGCAGTCTCCTGAATGGGCCGTTCTTCCACGGCGCCGATGGCCACCGGGGTGGGCTGGCTTTGTCCACTTCCTCGGCCTTCCATGCCGCGAGGGGGCCCCCCCGCTCGACAGGCAGCCAGCAGCAAAGAAAAACACAACAGCGGCAGAGCTGTTCGCAATCGCCTCATGATTACAACTGCTCCCACAACAGAGGCATCCCCTCTCTGCATTGGCTCAACTAACCAAGGTAATGAGCCTGTGCCTTCCTGCACCTGTGCAAAAGCGCTTGCCATCCTTCCCAATCCAGAACTAAGGTGTATGCTTAGCCAAAAGCCCAGCTTAGCGTCCAGAGCCCCAGCTCGCCGGACAACGGCCATCTTTGGCCAGACGGTTCCAAACTTGTTGCGCAAGCATCGGATCTTTTGTTACCTGACGCGAAGGCAAGTCGCTGCAGTTGAGGAAGTTGATATGAGGACTGTAGCCGTAACCTGGTTTCGCCCGCTGCAGCTCGACTGTCGTCCTCAGCACTGGCTGTGGAGCTGCCTCGGAGCAGCAGCCATCACAGCCTTCACGGCGGTTGCTGCTTGGGCGCGGCCAGTATTGGAAGTGCGCATGACCATGGGCTTGCCCATCAGCCCCAACTATTGGTACCTGGTGGCCCTCAGCCGGGCCGGCAGCCCTGGCCCCACTGCCAACCTGGTGGATCCCAATGTCCGCGTCGGGCCCAATGAGTATGCCTTTGTCCAGAACTGGGACTACCTCATCCGGGTTACCCCCCTCAACGAAGAATCGGTCTTGCAGTCCACCATCCAGCGGTTTGGCGAGCCGGAGCGGGAGTTTGCCGTCGGCTTTAACCAGGTGCGGGCAGAGCGCCTCAGCCGCGACCGCGACACCCTCCGCTTCCAGATCGACATCTCCGAGCTCCAGGGCCTGGACGGGCGGGATCAGGATATCCAGGTGGCGCTGCTCACCGCCCGTGCCCCCTTCCGCGTTGCTCCTGAAGAAACCAACCTGGCCATTGACGCCACCCGTGGCGAGCTGCCCCACTACTACCGCCTCAGCCTCTCCAACCAGCGGCAGGTGGTTGTGGACGATCCCCAGCGGCAAGAGACAGTGCGCCGCAGCCGAGAATTGATCCAACAAAGTGGCTCTGGGGCTGCCCTCACCCGCGACCTCATCGAGGGGGGAGCTTTGGAGATTTTGGCCGCCAACATTCTTACCTTTGAGCTGCGCCTGGTGGACCGCTAGGGATCCTCTCCCCTGCATGCCCAAGATTGCCGCCATTTCAAATCCCTTCTTTGGCAAGAGAAGCTGGGCTGGGATCCAACATCACAAACAGAAACGACTCCAGCCCTGCCAGGTAGGTGAGCACCTGCTCCTGGGCCGCTTCCTGGTCGATCCGATGGGCTTGGGCCGCCTGCTCGACCAAGCTAGCCACCGCCACTGGCCCCTGCAACAGGGATCCCAGCCAGGCCATCTGGGGGGCTGGTATGGTCAGGCGCCCACGGCTGGCCCCCGGCCAGTTCATGGCAAACTCCAGCTTCTTGTCGTGGGCCTGGGCAAAGTTGTGGCGAAACTCGGCGTTGTCCATCAGGATGGGGTTGAGCTGCACCCTGCCCTCCAGCCAGTCGGCGTCGCTCCAGGGCAAGACCAGGGAAGAGCCGGGGTGCTCCGCCCAAAAGTCGATTAGGCGGTGGTTGGGGTAGATTAGCTCGTAGAAGTGGTTTTGCTCGGCAGGGGAAAGCTTGTCCAGCTCCGCCTGCAGCCAAGCCGGCATGGCCCTGTCTTTGAAGAGCAGCGTCGGATCCCAGTCGGCGTAGTCCACTAGGCAAACCAAGCCCAGCTCCGCCTCTTGAAGCATGCGCAGGAGATCCGGGAGCAAAAACCCTTTGTCGCCGGGTAAGAGGTAGTTGGCGCGGATGTTGGTGTCGTCGCTGTAGATCTGGGGATCCCAGTGCAGGGCAGCGCGTAGCTCGTCAGAGGCCAGGCTGGCCATGAACTCCCGCACCCGCCGGCAGGCTTCGGGGGTGGGCAGCTCAAACAGGCCCAGCAGCCGGAACGCCTCCTGCAGGCGGAAGATCACCTGCCGCTGGTAGGCGTGGTGCAGGTTGGCCCGCAAGATCCCGTCCGGCTTGAGCACCCGCTTAAGCGCCTTCAAGCCCGCCACGGGATCCTCAAGCAGATAGAGCACGTCGTTGAGGCTGATGAAGTCAAACCGCTGCCCCAGTTGTTCAATCTCCAACAGGTTGAGGGCATGCAGCTCCACCTCCCCAAAGCCGTGGTAGCGCAGGCGCCGCTCCGTTGCCTGCACCGACGCCGGCGAGAGGTCGCAGGCCACCAGCCGCGCCCCTGGGTTGGCCTCCGCCAAGATCAAGGTCTCCCAGCCGGAGCCACAGCCGACGTTGAGGATGGCGATCCCCTCGCTGGGCAGGATGGCGCGGGTACGGGCGTATTGGGCCGTCGTCCAGCTCAGGCGGTACAGACTACCGATGGCGCTGCGGCCCGACGCCTCAACAGGTACGTTGGGATAGGGCAGTTCCTCGTAGAGTTGCCGCAAAGACTCGGTTGTGCTGCCGGCCATGGGATCCACTCCAGGAAGCTGCTCCCTATGCTACTGCCTCAGGAACGCCGCAATAGCGTCGGCAATGGCCTCATTGCCCTTGCGATCCAGCTCCTCCGACGCCTGGGGTGGGTGAGGGGGATCCCGCAAGAAGTCCCAGGATCCCGCAAAGAACTCTTCCGGCGAGAGGATACGATGCCAGCCGTAGCGCCGCAATCCCTCCACCAAGAGGGGCGACTCGGCAAAGCTGGAACGGTTGACACAGGCCATGGGGATCCCACAGCGCAGCGCCTCCGCTAGGGTGCCATAGCCCGGCTTGGACACCACCCAGCGGCAGAGGGGCATGACATCCACCGGGCGCCACCTCTGCCCGTCCAAAACCTGCAGGTTGGGCAAAGGGGGAGCCTTGGGGTCGAAGGTGAGAAACTGCCAGTCGGGAAAATCCAAAAGCCGCTCATAGGGCAAGCCCTGCAGCCCTAGCCCGCCAAAGGTCAACAAAACCGTGGGCCGCTCCCGCTCCAGCCCTAGGCGCTGGGCCACCTCCTCAGCCAAGTAGCGGGGATCCGACCCCGTCAACCCCACGGGTTCCTGGTGGGGAAAGGCGCCCATAGGCTCAGCAAAGGGCAGGCGAAACAGCCGCTGGCAGCGCCCGTACAGCTCGCGGATCCAGCTTACAAAGGGCTGAAACTGGGGGCCGTACTCTTGATAGATAAAGTCCCAGCCGAAGTTGCTGGCCATCCAGCAGGGGATCCCGGCGGCCTCGGCAATGGCGGCGGCAATGGGGGGCACATCCCCTAGCAGCAACGGCACCCCCTGGCTGCGGATGAACTCCGCCTCTTCTCGGATGAGGTCGGCAGACCCCCCTTGGAACGCCCGCAGGGCCGCTAACGTCGCCGGCAGATCCGCCTGCAGCCCATCCGGCTGCACCACCCCCACGTCCAAAGCGCGGGGCCGATGCAGAAACTCCCCTTCCCCGTAGCGCTCCAGCAGCCAAGCGGGAGCCGGCGTCACCCAAATGGGCAGGATCTGCGGCTCCCGCCGCCGCAAAGTGTTCACCACCGCCGTCAGCCGGGTGACGTGCCCAAACCCATGGGCCGTTGCCGCCACATAGAGAGGAACTGGATTCACCGCCATAGCCTTAGGAAAGCACAGGCTGAGACTTTTCCCGCCGGGATCCCCAGAGGTTGCTGGCCAAGATGAGGCCCAGGCCCAGCAGCGATCCTGGCGCGATCGGCTCCTGCAACAGCACCGCGATCAACCCCAGCGACAGGAATGGCGTGACATAGACCCAATTGGCCAGGGATCCGCGCTCGTCCGCCAGCTCCAGCGCCCGCAGCCAGAACACAAAAGTCAGGCCCATCTCCGCCAAGCCGATGTAGGCCGCCCAGCCCAGCCCTGCTAGAGTCCACCTCAGCTCCTGCAACGGCAATAGCGCCAGGCAATAGCCGCTGCCGAAGACAAACCCCAGGAACAACTTCAGCACGGCATCCCGTCCATCCCGCACATTGAGCAGCCAGTAGAGGGCCCAAATAGCGGCGCTGCCCACCGCCAGTCCCACTCCCCAGGGATCCTCCACTTGCAGGGTGCCCCAGGAGCCCCCCGTGGCCACCAGCACCACCCCCACCAGGCTCGTTCCCAAAGCCAGCAGCAGCCGCCCGCGCAGGCGCTCCCCCAACAGCGGCACCGCCAAGAGAGCCAGCAGCAGCGGCCAGGTGTAATTTAAAGCCAGTGCCGCCTGGGCCGAGAGGCGATCATAGGCTTGGAAGAGCACCCCGTAGTAGCCAAACGGGTTGAGCAGCCCCTGCAGCGCCGACAGGCCAATTTGGGATCCCTTCTGTTGGGCAATAAGAGGCGCCCGCCCTGTTACCACCAGAACCATCCCCAAGATTAGGCAGGAGCTACACGCCGAAAAAATCAGCAAGACCGTCGGTGAGAGGTGCTGCAACCCGAACTTAAAGGCGCTGGCCGCTGTGGCCCAGCCCAAGATAGCCGCCGCCAGGTAGGCGCGGGCCCGCCAGGGATCCCTGCGCATCAAAAGCTGTCCAGATCCCTGTCTTCTGCCTTTGGCCTCGCTCCGGTGGGAAGGCCCAGCCGTGGCGCCACCACCCAGACGTAGAGCAGGTAGCCCAGACCCGCCACCACCGCCCACTTGAGAACAGTGGTGAAAACCCGGAAGACCAGCCCCACCAGCAAGATACAGCCCAAAATGGCCAAAACCGTCAGCAGTGGACGCCCCCACTCAGCCCAAGTGCGAACGGCATTTTTCCCCTGAGACGAGCTCAGCGCCCCAGAGGCCGCAGCCGCCTGCTCCAGTTCGCGCTCAAGCTGTTTTAGCCGTTCTTGTTCTGAGAAAGAAAGATCCGACATAGGGAGCAGTCTCCAGAATACAGGGCCATCTCCATCTTACGAGCTGCTCCCCAAAAGCAGGGCAAGCTAGGCCCGCGCCGACGGGATCTCTTGGGCCATGGCGCGGAACAGATCTAGAGCTGGGCCAGGGCGACGGTTAGGACGCGGAGCCGGGATCTCGTTGGGCACAAAGGGCCTTTCGACCACCACTTTGGGCTTGGCAGGTGCAGCCGTTGCCGCAGAGTTAGAGGAAGTTGCCGACTGGCTTGGAGCGGATTGTCCAGGCGCCGAGCGAAAAGGCCCGGTTACAAAATCCACCAGACCGCCGAAGAGAATGCCAAAGAAGGAAAAAAGACCGCCGAACAGCTTTTTGAGAATGCCCATTTTGCCGATGTCGTAACGTTCTGCAACTGGCCACTCATTATTGTTAAGAACGGGCAGCTTGGCTATAGGTAGATATGCTTTTTTCAACCTCAGGGATCCCCCACCGGTCTGCCTGTGGCATCGAAGCGCCGCAGCGGTAGGGCCAGCTCCAGCTCCTGCAGCTCCAGGGGTTCCGAGATGGGCCGGCTGCGCCCCAGCTCAAAGCCATCGGCTGCCGCCGGGTTCACTGCGTAGCCGATATCTGCCATCGCTCCCACCGTAAGGATGCTTAAGGGATTGGGCACCCCCCGGTCGAGGCGGGTGGTCATCAGCTCCCGACCCAAGACGCTCTCCCGCCAGTGGGAATCGCGGGATCCCTCCCCAAACTGGTTCTCTAAGGGAACAGAAGGGGCATTCCCCCCCAACGTGGTAAAAGCGGCAACCGCCCGCGGGCCAATAAAGTGGGGGTCATAGCCCGGCGGCGTCGGCTGATCCCGCCCCACCAAGCCCACCGTCAGCCCCTTGGGATCCCAGACGCTGGGCAAAAAGCCAAGCGCATGGCCCAACTCGTGCAAAGCAGTAATGGGCAGGTCACCCCGCTCTTCCAAAGCCGAGAGGTTTTGGCTGTTGAACACAACCACAGAGTAGAAAGGCAGGCCATTGGAGGCCCGCACAAAACAGGGAGCTGCTCCCCCCAAAATCCGCTCGTTGCCCAGGTCTCTTGCCCGCACCTCCACTAGCAGATCGTCAATGGGGAAATTGAGCGACGTGCTGGGAAACCCTGCAGCGCACTCGTCGGCCCGGATGTTGGTGGGCCGCAGATCCGGCTGATCCCCGACGATGATCTCCTGCCACCTCAAGGCCGCGCTGCGGACAATGGCTTGCTGGCTGGGAGTGAGGCTGTTGTCGGGAAAACGAACGTCAATCGCGAACTGGGGAACAGAGGTAGCCGTCGGCGAAGGGAAAACAGTCGGGGTAGGGGTGAGAACGACAGTTGGAGTAGAGGTGGGAATGACGGTTGTGGGAGCGGGAATGACACTTACCGAAGAGGAACCACCACTTCCCCCGCAAGCCTTGAGCGCCAGTACCAGAAGCACAGCCACCAGGAATCCGAACAGACCCCCTACTCTGCCCAGAAGCTGCCGTCGTCTTGAAAAAACCTGCACACCACCCCCAAACTCGAAAAGCTCTCCGAGTCAAGTGGATCATACCGGCTGCGACCCGCCTCCCAAGAATGATCTGCATCACACTGTGCCGGCCAACTTCAGGACGAGATGGGCGGCCTAATTCTTCGGGTTAGAATCCTTTATTCTAGGGAGTCAGAAGAACTTTCCTCTATGCCCCAGCCTGCGGCCAAAACGTCCACTGCCGCCTGCAACGCCCGGTTATCCCCCAAAAGTTCCGCGGGATCCGACCGCGGCTCCACCAGGGGGACCAAGCGCAAGATGCGGCTGTCCTGAACCAAGTCAATAACCACGCCCGCTCGCTCCTTACCCAGGTCAGCAAGCTCCTCCGCCGCAGCAGGATCCCGCAGACAGGCGTAGTCAAAGCTATTCACATTCAGGTAAAGGCTGCCATTTACCACCAGCGTGGCGGCGGTGGGATCCTGAAAAACATCCATCACGCAGCCTTCCCCCTGCTTGCGTACCGTGCCATCCACGATGTCGAAGTAACGGACACGTCCCAAATCGGATAGCAGCCGGTAAATATCCCGCTTATTTACCAAAGTTCCCGTATCCACAATACAGGGGGCACAAGGATGAGTATCTGTCATAGGGCAGTCGGTCTCGAAAGGTCAATGGGCGAAGAACAGGCCAAAGGAAGGCAAAATCAATAGTATCTACAGACCCTCTAGAAAAACACCAGTCCTCGGCAATTTTAGGCACGGCTGTGGCTGACCGGCAACTGAGGATCCTACTTGACAAAAACTTTAACCAACCAAAAAGGAAAGGTAATTTGCCTTGCTCTGCAAAGTTGTTGAGTTACCGAAACTACAGGATCGCTTTCTCCCTTCTGGCCACCCAGCCCTGAGACCGTTAGACCGCTTTCTGGGAAAGCTCGTTCACAACTCCTATTGACTCTATCACAGCCTTCCCGAAAAGATCACAGGCCGCCGCTCAGTCACAATCTACAGGCAAGGGCGACAGAAGCCAATGGATGTTCCGCCAGCCGAGATTGCCTGCATATTGTGGGAGAATGAGTGGCTGGGAAGCTTTAGGCACTAGATATCGTAGATAACATCTGCAAAATCAGGGCTGGCAAAAAAAAGGCCGAGGCCAAGCCCCGACCGAGGAATCCATGTTGTTAAGCTCATCCTCAAGGACGAGAAGGGCTGCTGTCAAAAGACGGCCTGTCTTCCCCGAGTTCAACCGCCGGCGAAAGCGGTGCAGATCCACGCCTGAGTATGATCAAGACTGCCCCTGTCTTTATCTGCTGTCACGGCTCCTGTGCTGACCACCGCCTCTTCTCCCGACCTCCTGACACTTTCGCCAGTCCGTAGCCTGCGCGGCCAAATCAAGGTTCCAGGCGATAAGTCCATCTCCCACCGCGCCCTGATGCTGGGATCCCTGGCGGAAGGGGAAACCGTCATTCACGGGCTGCTGCTGGGGGAGGATCCTCGCAGTACGGCGGCCTGTTTTCGGGCGCTAGGGGCTGGGATCCCCGAGCTCAACAGCGAGTGCGTCCGCATTCAAGGGGTGGGCTTGGATCGCCTGCAGGAGCCGACAGATGTCTTAGACGCCGGCAATTCCGGCACCACCCTGCGCCTGATGCTAGGGATTCTGGCCGGCCAGCGGGGGCGCTTTTTTGCTGTCACTGGGGATCGCTCCCTGCGCTCACGGCCCATGGGGCGGGTGGTGGAGCCGCTGCGGCAGATGGGAGCCAACATCTGGGGGCGGGCGGGGGGCACCTTGGCTCCTTTAGCGGTGCAGGGGGGATCCCTGCAGGGAATTCACTACCACTCGCCGGTGGCCTCGGCCCAGGTGAAGTCCTGTCTGTTGCTGGCGGGCCTTTTGGCAGAAGGCACCACGCAAGTTACAGAGCCGGCCCTCTCCCGCGACCACTCGGAGCGGATGCTGCGGGCCTTTGGCGCCCAGATCCACGTCGATGTCGAGGCGAAAACCGTGGCTGTGGTGGGAGGATCCCGCCTGGTGGGCCAGACGGTGCAGGTACCGGGGGACATCAGCTCAGCAGCCTTTTGGCTGGTGGCCGCCTCGATTGTGCCGGAGAGCGAGTTGCTGCTGCAGGATGTGGGCCTCAACCCCAGCCGCACCGGCGTGCTGCAGGTGTTGCAGGAGATGGGGGCCGATATTCAAGTGGAGAACCGGCGAGAGATGGCGGGTGAACCCCTGGGGGATCTGCGGGTGCGCTCGGCTCGCTTGCGGGGCTGCAGCATTGGTGGCGATCTCATTCCCACGCTAATCGACGAGATCCCGGTTTTGGCGGTGGCGGCAGCTTTTGCCGAGGGGACTACGGTCATTCGCGATGCGGCGGAATTGCGGGTTAAAGAGAGCGACCGCTTGGCGGCCATCGCCCAGGAACTCAGCCGGATGGGGGCCCAGGTCACCGAGTATCCCGACGGCCTGGAAATCAAAGGCGGGATCCCGTTGCAAGGGGCCGAGGTGGACAGCCACGCCGATCACCGCATCGCCATGAGCCTGATGGTGGCCGCCCTGGCCGCCCAGGGATCCACCACCCTTCGAGGGGCCGACTGTGCCCGCATCTCCTACCCCGACTTCATCCCCACCCTGCAGCGGCTGATCAACCCTTCGTCCGCGTCCTAGCCAGCCAAGAGCCAACTTTTGCCGATGTCAGACCAGCCCATCGCCATCGAACACCTCTGCTTCCGGGTTCCTCCCGGCGGCCAGATGGCCTTCATTCAGGAAGACGAGCGGATCTGGGGGCCTGCCCTGCGACAACAGCCGGGCTTTTTGGGCAAAGAAGTCTGGCTGGACCAAGAGGATCCCGAACTTGTTCACCTCATCCTCCGCTGGGCCAGCCGTGCTGCCTGGAAAGCCTTCTCCCCCGACCAAGTGGAGAGGTTGGATCGGCAGATGCGGCCTTTTTATGTACGCCTGGAGCAGGCCAAAGAATACCAGCTCTGGCAGCCCGACCTATTGGGAGAAGGACAAGCCTGATTAGGGGATCCTTTGGCTCTCAAAGCCCACTTCGGGTTCCATTGAGTCGGCTCTAGCGGATGCCGCCGCCCGCTCTTGTTCCACCAACTCCCGCAGGCTGGGCATGGCCAGGGCCCCTTCGCGCCGTTGCAGCCCGGCCTCAAAAGTTTCCGGGGTCACGATCCCACCGGAGATGAGCATCTTGAAAGCGTCCTCTACCGGCATGAACACCTCCACCACCTGGTCTTCCGGCACGATGGCGTACCAGCCCGTCGTTGGGTTAGGGGTGGTGGGCACGAACAGGCTGAGGGAGCGCTGCGGCCCATCCGGCCGGATTGGGGTTTGAATGGTGCCGGTTACAAAGGCCAGCGCCCAAGCCCCAGGCCGGGGATATTCCACCAGCACCACCCGCCGAAAGCGCTGATTGTTGGGGGCAAACAAAACGCTGACCAATTGCTTCAGGGTCTTGTAGACCAACCCCGCCACCGGGATGGCGTGGAGCAACTGCTCGCTCAGGTTGAGCAGCCACTGGCCGACAATGTTGCGGGCCATGAAGCCGATCAGCAGGATGAACACAACCGGCGTCAACAAGCCCACCGCCAGATCGATGAGGTTGATCAAAATGGGGTGCAGCCCCTGGATGGGATTAAACTGCTTGGGAATGCTGGTCAAAAAGCCGATGCTCCAGGTGGCCACCTCCACCGTTAGCCAAATCGTGGTTGCCAGAGGGATCACCACCAGCAAACCCGCCACGAAATAGTTCTTAAGATGCTGTTTCCATTGAGAAACCATGGTGAGGTCGTTCCATCAAGTCAAATGAGTGGACGCACCGAGCCGACGTAAGTGAAGCTTGCAGATGGCAATCATCATACCTGCCTTCTGCCTTGCCCCTATGGGGGCAGCTACAACTTGCTCGGACCCAACAACCGGGCTGCCAGAAAGTGCAGAGCCCCGAACTTTCATGAGGCCGATAATGCTATCTTAGGTCGATATAAAATTTTGTAAAGCGGGGAGCCTGTCCCGAGGCGCTGTGGCCAAGCCCTGGGATAGTTCTGCCGGATGTCGTGTGGGAGGCCCCATGTCCGAGTCAGATTGGTTAGAGCACACCTGTCAGGTGGAGGTGCCTGTTCCCATCGAGCAGGTGTGGGAGCTGTGGGCCAACCTTGCCCTCATGCCGCGCTGGATGAAGTGGATCCGCTCAGTGGAACTGCTGGATCACGAGCTATCGCGGTGGACGCTGGATACGCGCGGCCTCACCTTCAGTTGGATCTCCCGCACCCACACGGTGGTGAAACACCAGCACATCGGCTGGCAATCGGTGGAAGGCTTGCCCAATCGCGGGGCACTGCGCTTTTACGACCGCAAGGGCAGTACCATTGTTAAGCTGTCGGTGGCCTACAAGATCCCGGGGATCCTGGGCAAGATCTTGGATGGCCTGTTTGTGGGCAAAGTTGTGGAGAGCACCATCCAGGCGGACTTGGAGCGCTTCAAAGCCTATGCCCTAGAGCAGGCGGGAGCGAGCGCCAGCAATACTCCGGCCAGCTAGCCCTGGCCAGGTTTGTTCTCCGTTTTGCGACGACCCCTTGATTCCTTGTTAACTCTCGCTGCTGCCAAGGTCTGAATCTATGTCCGATCCCCCTCCTGAGCCTGTCATCGCCCTTTCTCATCAACCGGTGGACAACCGCAACATTCGCTTCTCCCTGGAGCGGGGCGATCTGGATCTGGAGCAGCTCCTGCTGTTGTTGAACCGCAACGCCTTTTGGGCCCAGAATCGCCGGCGGGAAGAGATGGAGCGGGCCATCGCCCACAGCCACCCGGTGGTCAGCGCCTGGGACGGGGAGCGCCTGATCGGCTTTGGCCGCGCCACCTCTGATGGGGTTTACCGGGCTGTCCTCTGGGACATTGTGGTTGATCACGACTACCGCCGCCAGGGCATCGGGCGCAAGCTGGTGGAAACCCTGATCAGCCATCCCCACCTGCAGTCGGTGGAGCGCATCTACCTGTTTACCACCCATCAGCGCGGCTTTTACGAGCGAATTGGTTTTGTGGAAAATCCCAGCACCACTCTGGTGTTACACGGGCGTCCGCTGGGGTTTTTGATCCCGGCTGCCGAACAGGAGCAGGTCTGACCAACAGGGAGCCTCAGGGCAAGAAGAGGCGTGGGTGAGTGTATCTTGAACAACAGTGGGTTGGCTCGGCCTCGGGAAGAGAACGCGCTAGCCTGAAGCAAAAAGGGTGAGAAGGTGTACCTATGGCCAATCGCCTCGCCACGTGTTCCAGCCTTTACCTGCGCAAGCACGCCGAGAACCCGGTGGATTGGTGGCCTTGGATCCCGGAGGCTCTGGAGAAAGCCCGGGCCGAGGACAAGCCGATTTTTCTGTCCATCGGCTATTCCAGTTGCCACTGGTGCACAGTCATGGAGGGGGAGGCTTTCTCCAACCCGGAGATCGCCGCCTTTCTTAATGCCCATTTTTTGCCCATCAAAGTGGATCGCGAGGAGCGGCCCGATCTGGACAGCATCTACATGCAGGCGCTGCAGCTCATGAGCGGGCAGGGGGGGTGGCCCCTCAATGTCTTCCTCACCCCCGATGATCTGGTGCCGTTTTACGCGGGCACCTATTTCCCGGTGGAACCCCGCTTTGGCCGTCCGGGTTTTTTGACCTTGCTGCAGCGCATCCTCCAGTTTTACCGCCAGGAAAAAGACAAAATCGAGGAGATGAAAGGCCAGATTTTGATGGCCCTGACCACCCTCAGCGACCTGGTGCCGGAAGACCATATTCCCCCTGATCTGTTGCGCTCCGGGATCCCCAAAATCCAGCCTTTGCTGGCCAACGCCGGGGCGGTGCAGCAGTTCCCCATGATGCCCTACGCCCAGTTGGTGTTGCGCTCGGCCCGCTTCGACCCACCGGAAGGGATCCCCGGCTCGCCGACGGCGCTGGAACGGGCTAAGGAGCGGGGCATGGCCTTGGTGTTGGGAGGGATCTTCGACCATGTGGCCGGCGGGTTTCACCGCTACACCGTGGATCCCACCTGGACGGTGCCCCACTTTGAAAAAATGCTCTACGACAACGGGCAGATCTTGGAGTTTCTGTCTGAGCTGTGGGCCCACGGGATCCAGGATCCAGCTATCGAGCGGGCGGTGCGCCTGACGGTGGAATGGGTGGCGCGGGAGATGACTGCCCCTGCCGGGTATTTCTATGCCGCCCAGGATGCCGACAGCTTTGCCCGGGCGGAGGACACGGAGCCGGAGGAGGGCGAGTTCTACGTTTGGCGCTGGCAGGAGCTGCAGGATCTGCTGGATGAAGCAACCTTCCGCGCCCTACAGCAGGCGTTTGACCTGTCGCCCAATTTCCCCGATCGGCCCGGCTGCATCGTCTTGCAGCGCAAACAGGGAGGAGAGCTGCCGCCGGAAGTAGAGACCGCCTTGACCACCCATCTGTTTCGGGCCCGCTACGGCTCCACAGAGCGGAGAACCCCCTTCCCACCCGCGGTAGATGCCCGCTCGGCCCGCCAACGCTCTTGGCCGGGGCGGATCCCACCTGTCACGGACACCAAGATGATCGTCTCTTGGAACGGCCTGATGATCTCTGGACTGGCGCGGGCCTACCAGGTGTTCGGTGACGAGGACTGTCTGCAGTTGGCCCTGCGAGCCGCCCAATTTATCCTCAGCCAGCAGCGCCACCCCCAGACGGGATCCCTGCTGCGCCTGAACTACGACGGCACAGCCCAAGTACCCGCTAAATCGGAAGATTATGCCCTGCTGATCAAAGCCCTATTGGACTTGCACCAAGTCAGCCTGCCGCTGGTGGGGGATCCCACCCCCCAAGATTGGTTGCAGGCTGCCCTCCAGCTCCAGCAGGAGATGGACGCGCAACTGTGGGATCCGGCCAGGGGGGGATACTTTGTCAGCGATGCCCAGAGCACCCCTGAACTGTTGGTGCGGGAGAAGGAGTTTCAGGACAACGCCACCCCTGCAGCCAATGGGGTGGCCATTGCCAACCTGGTGCGCCTAGCCGCCATCACCGGAGATCTGGACTACTTGGAGCGGGCAGAACAGGCCCTGAAAACCTTTGCTCACATCATGAGCACCCAGCCGCGCACCTGCCCCAGTTTGTTTGCTGGGCTGGATTGGTACAGCAATTGGGTGAAAGTCACCCTAGAGGCCGAGCACATCCCTGCTTTTCAGCAGCGCTCTTGGCCCACCACCGTCTTCGCCCTGCCCACGGAAGCGGAGCCGCTGCCAGAAGGGGCGCTAGGCTTGGTGTGCTGGGGCAGCAAATGCCTGGCTCCGGCCAGCTCGCTGGAACAAATCCAGTCGCAGATCGGCAAAGGGCAGAACCGAGCCTACTGACAGCGATTCAGCCTTCTCCAGAACAAGCCGGGATCCCTTCTGCTCTACCCAAACCGCCAAGGCTTAGCTCTGGTTCTCCACCCCAAAAAACTCGATGCGGTAGCTCTGGATGCGGGTGCCGGTTTGCCGCTCCACCTGGGCCAGCAGCTCCGGCGGCAGCTCCACATCTACGTCCAAAATGCGGTTGCTGTCCAGGCAGTTGACATGGCTGTGAGGATGGGTACGATTGCCGTAGCGACGCCCATCGGCGCGATCCAGGCACTCGATAATGTTGTGGCTGGCCAGGGCCTCCAGATTTTGATAGACGGATGTGTGGCCAATGGGCTTGCCCTGCCGATTGAGGCGATCATAGATCTCTCGAGCGGAAAGGTGCTCGCCGCATTGCCACAGCAGTTCCAAAATATAACGACGCTGCCGGCTGAGGCGCAGATTGCACTCTCGGCATCGCTCCAAAGCAGCTTCCAAAGAGTCTACAGGGCGAGGCATGGGCAAACCTCAAGTCATACCGAGTCTGAGATAGCCAGTTGCTCATTTATACTAGTCTAACATTTGCAAGTCGAAGTTTCTGAAGATTTGTTGCAAAATCTCCACTGGCGTAGACCTCTCTAAGCAGTGTGCAGAAGAAGTGGGGTCAATTATTGACGATATCCCTTCTACAATACCGCTGGGGTGTTGAGGAGAAGCAGGATGCGGCGGCGCCAAATGATCTTGGGCTTGTTGGGACTAGCCGGCAGCAGTGGATTGGCGGGGGCCTATTGGGCTAGTCGGCAGCGTCCTACTTCGGTACCTCTGTCCGCAGTGGTGGGATCCCCTGCGGCGGCGCCCCCTACCCCTCGGCCTACGCCCACGGTTGTCCCCCATCCAGAAGCTCCCCGGGGCCTCTACATCCCAGCCCGCCGCGATCTTCGCCTGTTGGTCATCAGCGATATGAACGGCATCTACGGCTCGGTGGACTACGACCCAGAGGTGGATCGGGCTATCCGCCTCATCCCCTACTTCCAGCCGGATATCGTCTTGGGAGGAGGGGACATGGTGGCCGGGCAGGATCCCCGCCTCTCGGAAGAGCGCATTCGCGCCATGTGGGCAGCCTTCGACCGGCATGTGGCCGGCCCGCTGCGAGCCGCCAAACTCCCCTACGGCTTCACGCTGGGCAATCACGATGCTTCCTGTGCCCGCACCACGCGGGGCGGTTTTCTCTTCCAAAAAGAACGGGATTTGGCCCGTGAGTTTTGGAACGACCCGGCCCACGATCCGGGCTTGAACTTTGTGGATCGAGGCGACTTTCCCTTCTACTACACCTTTGAAAAAGACGGGGTATTTTACTTAGTCTGGGACGCCACCTGCAACTACATCCCGCCGGAACAGATGGCCTGGGCGGAAGCAGCACTGGCCAGCGAACGGGCTCAGAAGGCCAAGTTGCGCATCGTTATCGGCCACCTACCCCTCTATGCGATTACCGTCGGGCGCGACGATCCAGGAGAGGTGTTGCTGGAGGCCGATGCCAAGCGGGCCCTGCTGGAGAAGTACCGCGTCCACACCTACATCAGCGGCCACGACCACGGCTACTACCCTGGCCACAAGGGGCAACTGCAACTGCTCCATTGCGGCATTCTTGGCTCCGGCCCCCGCCCCCTCCTGAATAGCCCCCTGCCCCCCCGCAAGACCCTCACCCTTATCGACGTGGATTTCAACACTTCGGAGGTTACCTACTACACCACCTACCACATGCGGGATCTGAGCGTGATCGACCAAGCCGAGCTGCCCCGCTTCATCACCGGGCACAATGGCTTGGTGCTGCGCCGCGACGTCAATTGGGACAACCTCACCCCCGAAGAAATCGCCACCTGCCAAGCTCGTATTGGATCCCTGTGTCGGGATTAACTCTGTCGATTCCATGGAGGGAAACGCTGCCGAGCCGATGCGTTGTCTTACTTTTCCCCCACCATCCCATCCATCAGTCCAATCAATCAAGAGTTGGGGCGCACAACTCCTGCTACTTTAGTTAAGAGTTGATTACAGATGGTCTCGTTGCTGGTCGAGGTAAAAGGGGATCTGCTGGATAAGCAGGTGTGGGAGCGGTTCCACGCTCTCTCTGACCCGCTCCGTCTACGCGTGCTGCAACTGCTGCAGGGGCGCGAGTTGTGTGTTTGCGAGCTCTGCGAAAAGCTACAGGTTAGCCAGTCTAAGCTTTCATTTCACTTGAAAACTCTGCGAGATGCCAAGCTGGTTAACGCTCGCCAGCAGGGGCGCTGGATTTACTACAGCCTTAACCCACCCGGTTTTCAGCTCTTGCAGCATTTTTTGGATAGCTTGGGACAGGCTGGCCCCCCCAAAGCCGCGGTTCCCTGTGCCGAAGATCCCTGAGAAGATCCCTAGGTGTTGGGCGCGGCAACCCAAAATACCCCCGGAAAAACTGTTGGATCCCGCCATACTGAAGGTGGGCCAACAGAAGCGCATCTCTATTTCTCTCCTGGCAGCCCCAGGGATCCCGTTGGCTTCACTCGCTGCGCCATCTCCCAAAGTCCGTCAAAGTTCCCTGACACCGGCCATTGGGCTCTTTGTTAGGATCGATACAACAAAAGTGGGGACGGCATGACACGCGACCCGAGAGAGGAGTTGAAACGCATCCACCGGGCACACCTGCGGAATCGCCTCAAAGAGCGGGTGAAACGCGCCCAGTCGGATCCATCTTTGCTGGCACGAGAAGCTTTTGAGTTGGGTTTCTCGCTTCCCGCTTTACTCGAGCAACCCAAACTCAATTCCCCTGCCAAGCAACCTCAAGATGGCAGCAACGATCACGGAAGAATTTCTCCCCGGCGACTCTCAGAGCAGTTAGCCTAGGCGATGATTTGGAATCGTGCCTTCTCCTTAAAAGGAGGGAAACAGCTTCCCCGTGGTGGTACCCTGAGTTTGGGACTCAAGAGAGGGAGCCTGGTCGAGCACCCCAAATTGGGACTGAGCTTTGTGGGCGGAAGTTCTGGTGGAAAACTCAGCCTGCATTGTTGAGCAAGCGGAAAAAAGATTAACGCAAACAGCGAAAAAAGAAGATGTGCGGTTTCTCGGCTTTTGTTCGTGGAGGTGTTATGCCTGAAGTGGACAAAGCCGTCCTAAAGGACAAGGGTTCAGACCCAGGAGGTTTTGATGATGAGCACCGCCGAAGCCCTTAAAATTCTCAGCCTTCCGCCGGATGCAAGCGAGCGGCAGATCCGGGGGCGATTGTTTCAGGAATACCAAACTCTCGGCACTGCTCTCGCAGAACTGGAGGATGAGCGACAAAGGCCCTTGCTAGAGGCGCAACTGGCGCGGCTGAATGAGGCGCGGGATGTGCTGCTGGGCGGGGGATCCCAGGTAGAGAGAGGGTTATCTTGGGTTAGCCCGGAAGACTTGCCTTCCCAGGTGATCGTGCTGCTCTACCAAGCCAATGGGCAGGAGGGGATCTGCACGCGCCAGGTTGGTGGTCAAGATATTGTTATTGCTTTTGAGAGCTCGTTTGCGGCCAGAAAATATGCCCAGAGGCTGGCTCAACAGGGACTGCCTAAGCCTGTAGCAGAACGTTTTGACACGCAGGAGATCGTCGATTTTTGTCGCGAAGGGGGCTACGGATTGATGGTGGTTCCGGCCAACGAGATGCTGGAGCCTCTGGAGGAGAGCACGGAAACCGCGCGGGATTGGCAGAGCAAATCCTAACGGCCTGGACTTCAGCCAGATTGCGTTGCGAGGGTCTTCGATGATCACTGCCGAACCGATCTCTGCAGAGGAGTTTCGCCAGATCATGGATGCGGATCTGGAGGCTTGCTGTGAAGCATTTGGCCTGAGGGAGGGGTACCTGCGTCTGCAACAACAACAACTGCGCTTCTGGATTATGCTGGCCCTTTGCCTGTTGGTGGTTGCTCTGGTGATCTTCTCGGCGATGCGGGATCCCGGCTATTGGCTGCTGTACGCGGTGGCCGTCCTGTTGCTGGGGGTGGTTTTGCTGGGGCTGCTCTGGGCCATCCTGGAGTTGCGGCAAAACCTGCGTCGCATTCGTCAGCGTTGGCAGGAGGCCCATCTCCTCAACAGCCCGCCCAAGATCATGGAGTTCGCCAGCGACCTGGCCCGCAAGGTGAAGGAGTACAACCGCTGGGTGCAGGAGCTGCAACAATCGCTGGAAAGAGGGCAGTATTGGCGCGATTTTCGCCAACTGAACGAGGCAGAGCAGAAGTACGTCCAGTCCCTCTTTTTGCAGGTGCGAGCCCAGTTGATCACGGCTTTGCAGATGTGCAGAGCCTTGATCGAAGACCCGCGGGTTTCCGTAGAGCAGTACTTTAACCAGATGGTTGCCCGGGATCAGCAACTGCTGGAGCAATTTATCGCCAAAAACTTGACTGCCAACCGCTACGTAACCATGGCCCGCGAGCTATCTGCCCTGGAAGCAGATTTGCAAAGCCGGCTCAGAGTCCTGGGATCCCGGTGATAGTCTGGTGGGTCGATGTTCGGCAGCTCGTTTATGAGAAGCAGAGGCACTGCAACGCTGTACATCCTGCTGGGTTTGGGCCTGCTGGGGTGCGGGGATCCCAACGTGCCGCTGACCCAGCCGCCCCCTGATGCTTTCCGGGTCAGCACCCCGCGCCCCCCGCGCTTGGATCTGTACCCCACCCCACCACCAACGCCCACCCCTACTCCCACACCGCCCCCCGGCTTGCTGGAGCTCACGGCCCGTTGGCTGGGGATCCCTTGGCCGCCGCAACGGCGAGAGACCAGCCCGGTGAGGTTGAGCGCCCGTTTCCTCGAGATCCCACTGCCGCCCAAGCCTCGCCCCTCACCCCAACCTTCCCCTAGCCCGGAAGCAGAGGAGAGAAAGCAGCAAGGCCGCGAGACCTAGTCCACACCGCTGGCCTCTGGGGATCTAGGCGCCCACAGTCACCGGCTCCGTCTCTCGCACCCGCATCTTTTCGCAGGGGATGATGTCTGTCAGGATAGAGCTGGCCATCATGCCCGTGTGGATCTCCAGTTTGGCTCCCGGCACTGCCTCAAACAGCAGCCGCTGCCCTGGGAAGACCACCCGCTCAAAGTACCAGTTTTCGATATTTGTGATGCGAACCACCTGAACGGAGCTGGTCGCATTGATGTAGCTACAGGTTATTCGCTCTGTTTGTCTTTTGGCGGGAATTGCATCAAGTGTTTGCATAATTAGATCACCAGCCCACTCTGCTCAGCCTAGCATCTACCCTAACACCGCCTGGGGATCGCTGCGGTAGTCTGCGATACGGCGATCCCAACCAGCAGAAATTAATCCTGGAAAAGCAATTTCTGTATTTTATCTTACCGTTTTGATTTTTTCAGAATGGCTCCTCAACTCAGGACGGACTTGGATTGAGATTTCTTCCTGCGGCGAGGCAATTTCTCACAGAAAATCTCCACAGAGTAGTAGTCAAGATTACATTTTGAGTCCCCTTGGAGTTTGGGGATCAGGGCTCGTGGACGCTCGCTCCGGTCGTCGGTTTCTGCGGCGACTGGCGGGGATCCCAGTTCAGGCCCTCCACCCGCAGCTCCAGCGCCCCCGACTGGCGCACCGGATTGTATTGCAAGCTAAATCCATAGGTGCGGCGGTCGTAACCCAGGCGGTAGGTGATGTCCACCTGCTGGCCTGACTGCAGATCCACCGTCGTCTCTGCCCCTACCCGCAACGGACCATACAGTTGCTGTAAAAAGCCCAGAACAAGTTGCTCCCGCGTGGTGATGCGGTCGAACAAAAACGGCGAGGCCCCCGCCAAAAAACCATTGGAGTAGGTCACCCTCAGGTTGGTGTAGTCGAAGGTATCGGCCACAAAAGCCCCGATTACCGCATCGATGCCGATGCTGCCGGCAGTATAGCTTTGGACACGGCCATTGGAGTAGAGTGACTGGCTGCTGCTGACGCCGGTGTTGAGCCAGATTCCCTGTTCGATGGGCAAAGCGGAAAAGCGGGGCGGCGGATCCGACGCCGTCTTAGGGGGTCGCCAGAGGGGAAAAGAACGAGTTAGGGCTGCCCCCAGTTGCAGTCGAGCGAGCTGAATGCGGTCGGTGGTCTTGGCCAAGGCCAGATCGGGATCGGTGTCGATGTCGCCGAGTTGCCCGAGGGCGTCGATGTAGTCGGCGGCTATGCGGTAGCTGAAATCCAAACCGGTGTTGCCGAGGCGGAGGGTGGGCGAGCTGTAGCTAGCACCAAGGCGATTCTCCACAATCTGAAACCCCAGCCGCCCGCTGAAAAAACGCTCCTGATACGCATAGGTGTAGGTGACTTGGCCGCCGTTGCCGGTGGTAAC
>NZ_JANSJB010000021.1:0-11301 GCF_047462355.1 Synechococcus sp. H55.9
CCCCTCACCCCCAACCCCTCTCCCTCTGGGAGAGGGGAGTTGGAAATCGACAAGTGGCTTGGCTGCTGTTGGATGAGGAGCCTGCGGTGTCGTCTGGGTTCTGTTAGGGCTGCACCGGCGCTAGCGAGCTTCTGCAGGACGGCGATCCGGCTCGTGGCGGGCAGGCTCGATCACCATCACCGGCTGGGTTGCCGGAACGGGGGCAGGCAGCTCCAGGTCAGGCCCTCTGCGGATGATGCGGCTGCCAAAGTAAAGGGCAGCCACGAAAAACACCGTATACAAAGCAGTCAGGCCGACCAAAGAAAACAGCACCTCTCCCGGCGGCAGCGGCGAAACGGATTCCGCGGTGCGCAGTTGTCCATACACAATCCAGGGCTGCCGGCCCACGCAGCGGACGATCCAACCGGTCTCCACGGCAATGTATCCCAGGGGTGCGGCGAAGACCCAAGCCCACATCAGCCACTTCTGCTGGGAGAGGGCCTCCGCCGACAGCTTGCCCCTCAACCACTGGATCAAGGTCACCCCCATAAGCCCGGCCAGAAACAGGCCAATGGCCACCATTGTCCTAAAGGAGTAGTAGATGAGGCCAATCATGTGAGGACGATTTTGGGGATCCCAAGCTTTCAGGCCCTGCACCGGTCGATCCAGCCTGGGCTTAAACTCCAGCAGATAGCCCAGCGCACCGGGGATCTTCACCTCCCACTCGTTGCGCTCTTCTCGGTCGTTGGGCAGGGCTAACAGGCTCCAATCGGCTCGTTCGCCGGCGGGGATCGTCTCCCACTGGGCCTCCATGGCCGCCAGCTTGGCCGGTTGATAGCGATACACTTGCTCCGCGCTCAAGTGGCCGATAAACACCTGCAAAGGGGCCACCACCAGAGCCATCGCCAAGACCACTTTGAGGGAACGGGAAAAAAACTCGCTGTGCCGCCGCTTGAGAATGTACCAGGCGCTGATGCCACCGATCACAAACAAAGAGGTTTCCAAAGTGGCAAAAAACATGTGCAGAAAGCTATTAACCATGAAGGGATTGACAATCGCCTGCAGGTAGTCGCGCACCACAAACTTCCCATCGACAAATACCCCCCCTGCCGGCGTCTGTAGCCAAGAGTTGGCCGTCAGGATCCAAAAGGTAGAGAGGTTGGCGCCGAAGGCCACCAGGATTGTCGAGATCCAGTGAATCACCGGCGGCACCCGCTCCCAGCCAAAGAGCATGATCCCCAAAAAGCTGGCCTCCAGCATAAAGGCCATCGTGCCCTCAAACCCAAGGACGGTTCCAAAGAAGTCGCCCACCGCCTCAGAAAAAGGGGCCCAGTTCATGCCAAATTGAAAGGCCATCGGCAACCCTGAGGCCACGCCGATGCCAAAGTTCAACACATAGATCTTTGACCAGAAACGAGCGTGGCGATAGTAATCTAGATTGCGGGTTTTTAGCCAAAGGCCCTCTATAACAACAAGATAAATAGCCAGTCCCGTTGTTAAAACCGGCCATAGCATATGGAAAATGGCCGTGAGGGCAAACTGTAGTCGAGAAAGTGCGACGGTGTCTAGAAACATGATTGGCACCCAGTTTGGATGGATAAACTCAACTTTTCCCAACCCTCTCTGCTGCAGTTTGTGCAGGCACGCCTCTAGGTATGTTCGCTGCAGACATCCGTACCCATTTGGATGAGGTCGGGAAGGCTATCTTTTTTGTTCCTCCTAGGATTGCATCTTGACCAAGATCAGCGATGGGCTGCTCGACTCTAAAGGTTAACTTTAGGATCCTGAGAGAAGGGGTTTTCTTCGTGTAAAGCAGACTACAGGATAAAGAGGGTTCTGAACTCTGGGGATCCGCAATCCCGAAATGGCCCGTTGAGGGGCGGGGATAACGCCATGCAAATTTCCCTCAGGGCCTGCCAGAATTGGGATCCCGGCTTGTTGGAGATCCCAGTTGGCAGTGGGGGGTGGAAGATGTCGTTTGTCCCGCTGGTGCGCTTTCTCGCCCAATCCGGCTTGATGCCAGAGTTGGCCGCCCGCTTGAGATCGCGGCGACAGGCAGCCATTCAAGGGGCAGGGCGGATCGCCAAGGGGTTGATGGCCTCGGCTTTGGCCCAGCAGGAGGGGAGATCCCTGCTGGTGGTGACTGCCACTTTGGAAGAAGCAGGCCGCTGGACGGCGCAACTGGAGGGCATGGGCTGGGAGAGCGTGCAGCTTTATCCCACCTCCGAGGCTTCCCCCTATGAGCCGTTTGACCTGGAGCCGGAGCTGGTGTGGGGACAATTGCAGGTGCTGGCCGATTGTCTCCAGGGCAGAAAGGGCATGGCCGTTGTGGCCACGGAGCGGGCCCTGCAACCCCATCTTCCCCCCCCAGAGGTGTTTCAGGCCTTCTGCCTCAAGCTGGAACCTGGCCTGGAGCTGTCGCCGCAGCAGTTGGGGCAGCAGTTGGCCCGGCTGGGCTACCAGCGGGTAAGCCTGGTGGAAAGCGAGGGGCAGTGGAGCCAAAGGGGCGATATTCTCGACATTTTCCCGGTGGCCTGCGAGTGGCCGGTGCGCCTGGAGTGGTTTGGCAATGAGCTGGAACGGCTGCGGGAGTTCGACCCGGTAAGCCAGCGCTCCCAAGATGGGATCCCTTCTGTCTGGCTGACCCCCACCGGCTATGGGCCCATGCTCTGGCCAGCGCTGCAGGAAAAGATGGAGCAGCTCTCCCCCGCCCTGCGGCAGCAGGGATCGCCTCCCCCAGAAGGCCTGCGCCGTTTTCTCGGCCTGCTCTACGATCCACCGGCCAACCTGCTGAGCTACTTGGATCCCAATACCTTGATCCTGATCGACGAGCCGGAGCAGTGCCAGGCCCACAGCCGGCAGTGGCTAGCCCACGCCCAGGAGCAGTGGCAATTGGCCCAGGCTGCTGAGCCGGCTCTAGTGCCCTTCCACCGCCCCTTCGATCTTGAGGCCGCTGAGTGGGATCCCTTCCCCCGCCTGTTGGTCCGTGCCTTTGCCCCTGCTGGCGAGGGGGAAGCTGTCCTCGACCTCAAAAGCCGGCCTGTCCCTGCCACTCCCCACCAGTTTGGATCCCTGGCCAAAACCCTGCGCGAGTACCGCAAGCAACACTTGCAGGTGTGGATTCTCTCCGCCCAGCCCTCCCGCGCCGTGGCTCTGCTGCAGGAACACGACTGCCCGGCCCAGTACGTGCCCAACCCCAAAGATTTTCCGACTATCGAGCGCCAGCTCCAGTCCTACACGCCGGTGGCCCTGAAGTACTCCGGCCTAGCGGATCTGGAGGGGTTTCTCCTGCCCACGCTGGGGTGGGTGGTGCTGACCGACCGCGAGTTTTTCGGCCAGCACAGCCTGGCCACCCCCACCTATGTGCGCAAGCGCCGCCAGGCCAGCTCCCGCCAGGTGGATCCCAACCTGCTCAAGCCGGGGGATTTTGTTGTTCACAGGGCCCATGGCATTGGCCAGTTCCTGCGGCTGGAAAGCCTCACCATCGGCGGCGAAACCCGAGAATATCTGGTCATTCAATACAGCGATGGCCTGCTGCGGGTGGCTGCCGACCAGGTCAACTCCCTCTCCCGCTACCGGGCCGGCGGCGATGGCCCCCCCGCGCTGCACAAAATGTCCGGCAGCACCTGGGAAAAGACCAAGCAAAAAGTTAAAAAGAGCCTGCAAAAAGTGGCCCTTGACCTGTTGGAACTCTATGCCAAGCGTGCCCAACAGGAGGGCTATGCCTTCCCGCTCGATTCTCCTTGGCAACAGGAGCTGGAAGACTCTTTTCCCTATCCTCTGACACCGGATCAAATTCGCGCCGTCCAGGAGATCAAGCGGGATATGGAGTCTCCCCGCCCCATGGATCGGCTGCTGTGCGGGGATGTGGGTTTTGGCAAAACGGAAGTGGCCATCCGTGCCATTTTTAAAGCCGTAACCGCCGGCAAACAAGTAGCTCTTTTGGCGCCAACCACCATTCTCACCCAGCAGCACTACCACACTCTCAAAGAGCGCTTTGCCCCCTATCCCATTCAAGTGGGCTTACTCAACCGCTTCCGCACTCCCGACGAGAAAAAAGAGATCCTGGCCCGCCTCAAAAGTGGTGAACTGGATGTCATTGTGGGCACCCACCAGCTTTTAGGCAAGGATGTACAGTTTCGCGATTTAGGCCTTTTGGTCATCGACGAAGAACAGCGCTTCGGCGTCAACCAAAAAGAGAAAATTAAACTCCTCAAAACCCAGGTGGACGTGCTCACCCTTACGGCTACCCCCATTCCCCGCACGCTGTATATGGCCTTGTCGGGGTTGAGGGAAATGAGCTTGATCCAAACTCCCCCGCCCTCGCGGCGCCCGATTAAAACTCACCTCTCCCCCTACAATCCTGAGGTCATTCGCACGGCTATCCGCCAAGAGTTGGATCGCGGCGGGCAAGTCTTTTATGTTGTCAACCGCATTGAAGGGATCGAAGAGACCAGCGCCAAATTGCGGGAATGGGTGCCCGGCGCCCGCATTGCCATTGCCCATGGGCAAATGCCGGAAGGAGAGCTGGAAGCGACGATGCTGGCTTTTAACAACGGGGAAATCGATATCCTGGTCTGCACCACCATTATTGAGTCGGGTTTGGATATTCCCCGTGTCAACACCATTTTGATCGAAAATGCCCAGGAGTTTGGTCTGGCTCAGCTTTACCAATTGCGAGGGCGGGTGGGCCGGGCTGGGATCCAAGCCCATGCTTGGCTGTTCTACCGAGAAGATGGCATCCTCACCGAAGAGGCCCGCAAACGCCTGCAGGCCATTCAGGAATTTACCCAACTGGGATCTGGGTATCAATTGGCGATGCGGGATATGGAGATTCGCGGCATTGGCAACCTGTTGGGCACGCAGCAATCGGGGCAGGTCAATGCTGTGGGCTTCGATCTTTATTTGGAGATGCTGCAAGAGGCCATTCGCGAAATTCGTGGCCAAGAGATCCCGCAGGTGGAAGATACGCAAATCGACCTCAATGTCACCGCCATGATCCCGCAAAGCTATATCCCCGACGAAGATCAAAAGATGCAGGCCTATCGCCAATTGGCTGCTGCCGGCTCTCGGGTCGAGCTGTTGCAAATTGCCCAGGAATGGCAGGATCGCTTTGGCCCCCTGCCCAGGCCTACCCAGGAGCTGCTGCGGGTGATGGAGCTGAAGATTTTGGCCCGCAGGCTGGGCTTTTCCCGTATCAGGCCGGCCAAGGAGCATGTGCTTCTGGAAACTCCCATGGAGGAGCCCGCCTGGAACCGCCTCAAGGAAGCGCTGCCCACTCACCTACAGCCTCGCTTTGTTTACCAGCCGGGCAAGGTGACGGTGCGGGGCCTGGGGATGGTGCCTGCGGCGCAGCAACTGGAGAACCTTTTGCAGTGGCTGGACAAAATGAGCTTAGCCCTGAGCCGGATAGAGGCCGGGATCCCAACAGCCACTTAGTCCTGGCTGCGGGGCGGGGCTTCTGCTGTGAGAAACTGGGATGGGTGCCCGGCCTTCCTCGGGTTGGACTTTTGCACTCCCCGTTGCCTTGCCTCATGAAAGTCCTCGAAGCTCACCACCTCCAGAAAACCTACCGGCAGGGGGGCAAGCAGGTGCGGGCGGTGGTGGATGTCTCTCTGACGCTGGCGGCAGGGGAGATCCTGGCTTTCTTGGGGCCCAATGGAGCCGGCAAGACCACCACCATCAAGATGATTGCTGGGCTGATCCAGCCGGATGCCGGCACGGTGCGCATCCTGGGACGGGATCCCCACGCCGATGCGGGTGCGCTGGCCCAGGTGGGGGCGGTGCTGGAAGGCAACCGCAACCTCTACTGGCGGCTCACCCCCCTGCAAAACTTAGAGTATTTTGGCGTGCTGCGGGGGCTATCCCCCAGAACGGCTCGCCAACGGGGGCTGGAGCTGCTGGAGACCTTTGGCCTGCTGGAAAAACGGGATGTTGCCGTGCAAACCCTTTCGCGGGGTATGCAGCAGAAGGTGGCCATTGCTGTTGCCCTGCTGCACCAGCCGGTTCTGCTGTTGCTGGATGAACCCACCTTGGGGCTGGATGTGGAAGCGGCGCAAGCGGTGAAATCCTTGATCCGCCAAATTGCCGCTTCGGGTCGGGCCATTCTCCTCACCACCCACCAACTGGAGATGGCCGAGGCCCTCTCAGACCAAGTGGCCGTGATCGAGGGGGGGAGAATCCTCTGCCAGGCCCCCACGCAGGAGCTGATCCGCCAGTTTGCCGGCGCAGCCAGTACTTATCGGATTGAGTTGGAACAAGACCTCGATCCCAGCCGGGCGGAGCGCCTGCTCCAGCAAGGGGTGGAGATTCTCGGCTTCCATCAGTTGCGCTTTGGCGGCTCTTCAGAGGCGTTGTATCAGGTGCTGGAGATCCTCAAGCCCTTGCCCCTGCTCAGCCTCAAGCGCGAGGAAGCGGATCTCACCCATGTTTTCCTCAAGCTGTTAAAAAGAGGGGATAGGCGAGGATGATGCAGGCGATACACCTGTTTTGGGCGGAGCTGAAGCGGGCCTGGATCCAGTACATCCGCTATCCGGCAGAAGCCCTGGGCGGGATCCTGATCACCACCTTTTTCTTCTATGCCCTCTTTGCCGGCGCTCAGTATGTGGCGGGGCCGGCCTCCCAATTTGGCGAACGGTTGGACGCGGTGGTGATCGGCTATGTGCTCTGGACGCTGGTCATTTTTGTGGTGAACGATATTGCCCTCAACCTGCAAGTAGAAGCCCAGACAGGCACCTTGGAGCAGGTGTTGCTCTCGCCCTTTTCGGCGGCCACCCTGTTTTTGGCGCGGGCCTGCGCCAGCTTGGTGTTGCGCTTTTCCGTCGTCGCCGTTATTTTGGGCGTCATTTTGCTGTTGACAGGCAGCCGGCTGCGCTTTCCTCCCACTCTGTTGTTGCCACTCTTGAGCGTGGTGCTGGGGGCCTATGGCTTCTCGTTTTTGCTGGGATCTGCTGCCTTGATTTGGAAGCGCATCCAACAACTGCTGATCCTCAGCCAATTCGGCCTGCTCTTTCTCCTGGCCACCCCCACGGAAGAGTGGTCGGGATCCCTGAAGTGGCTGGGGCAGATGCTGCCCATGACGGCAGGGGCCGGCTTGCTGCGGGATCTGATGGTGCGGGAGGCGGGCTTGGATCCCCTGCGGCTGCTCATGGCTCTGGCCAGCGGCCTTTTCTACTTCGGGCTGGGCCTGCTGGCCTTTCGCCGGGCGATGCAACTGGCCAAACAGCGGGGCATCTTGGGATCCCAGTAGGACGTTGTCAGAGGGAGCGCCGGTCGCCAGGGGAGCGCAACAGGTGAGGGAAGTGGTACTCCACTGCGCCGGTAGCCAAGTTGTTCTCGGGAGAAGCGATGCCCCGCCGGCTCAGCTCTCGCAGCGCTTTTTCAATCTCGTCAAAGTCAGCAGGCAGCTCGATGGCGACTTCGGAGAGGGTGAGGATCCCTTGTCGCTGCTGCGCCAGCCGCAGGATCTCCCGCATCAAAGCCTGACCCTTCAAAGGCTGAGGCGGGGCCGAGACGGCTTTTGCGGGAGCCGGAGAGGGCCGCACTCCTTGCAGGACGGCCAGCTTGAAGTTGTAATCTTCCACCATGCCCGGGATCAGAAACAGGTCGATCAACTGGCCGAAGCCCAACAGGCCGAAGGTCAAAAGCCAGAGAATGCCCGTCACGGTTTTGCCCAGATAGAGGCGATGGACGCCACAGATCCCGAATATGCCCAGCGCCCAAAGGATGTAGGTGGTGCCGACAGATTTGGGCTCGGCAGGGGGCAGTAGGTAGCGAGAACTCATCGTTTTTCTCCGAGAGACCCCACGCTACGGCGCAGCAGGGGAGGGACAGAAGGCTTGGCGACGAGGCTCAATGTCCCAGAGCCAAGCGTATAGGTATACGATAGCTTCACTTCGCTGCGCCATCAGGTGAGGCTGGCCTGCTGTTGCCGCTTTCACCAACGTCGGCTAGGTGGATGAGAAAGGCTGCAAAAAAACTTAAGGCCACTTTCCCGCTGTGGGATAAGACCCCCTACAGTGGATAAAGAACGATGATTGAGTTTTGCTATGTCCAAAAGCGGCGTGCTCCTGCTGAACTTGGGGGGACCAGAGACCCAGGCCGATGTGCAGCCCTTTCTCTACAACCTATTTGCTGATCCCGAGCTGATCCGCCTGCCGTTTCCCTTCTTGCAGGGGGCTTTTGCCTGGGCCATCTCCGCGCTGCGGGCCGCAAAATCCCGGCGTAACTACGCAGCCATTGGGGGGGGATCCCCCTTGCGGCGCATCACAGCCGAGCAAGCGCGAGAACTGCAGGCCCACCTGGTGGCCGAGGGATACGACGTGCCGGTGTATGTGGCCATGCGCTACTGGCACCCGCTCATCGAGTCGGTGGTGCAGCAGATCAAGTCGGATGGGATCACCCGCCTGGTGGTGCTGCCGCTCTACCCGCAGTATTCCATCAGCACGACCGGCTCCAGCTTTAAGCTGCTGGATCGGCTCTGGGCCGAAGACCCGCAGCTGGGCCGCATCGAGCGCTGCCAGATCAGCTCTTGGTACGATCAGCCTCAGTACGTGCAGGCGATGGCAGGAGCCATTCGGGAACAATTGGATCGGTTTGCCGATCCCGAAAGGGTGCATGTGCTGTTTAGCGCTCACGGCATTCCCGAAAGCTATGTCACCCAGGCCGGGGATCCCTACCAACAGGAAATGGAAGCTTGTGTGCGGCTGATCTGGCAGCAGGTGGAGCGCCCCAATGACCACACCCTCTCCTACCAAAGCCGGGTGGGTTCGGTGCGGTGGCTGCAACCCTATACCGAACGGGTTATCCCGGAGCTGGGAGCGCGCGGGGTGAAGCAGTTGCTGGTGGTGCCGATTAGCTTTGTGTCGGAGCACATCGAGACCCTGCAGGAGATCGACATCGAGTATCGGGAGCTGGCCCACCAGGTTGGGATCGCCGATTTTCGCCGGGTGCCCGCCCTAAATGCCGACCCGCTGTTCATTGCCGGCTTGGCGGCGCTGGTGCGGCCTTATTTGCTCACCTCGGGCTTGGCCGCTCCTGCCTTTGTGCCTGCGGCTGTGGCTCACTCTGTTCTCGAGCCCTGAGCCAGACTAGGGTAAAGCAACAGAACTACCCCACGCGGTTGCAATGCTGATTTCCGGTGCCTTGGTTAGCGTGGCTACCCCGGATTTACCCCGTCTACAGCACTTCTATCAGGCTCTCTTGGGGATCCCTCCTCAAGCTCAGCTCCCAACCGAGGGGGAGCCGGTGTATGTGGAGTTTCGTCTGCCAGGGTTGCGGCTGGGCCTTTATGGCAGCCGTCACCCCAACTTTGCTGCTCAAGCCGGGGCGATGAGCCTCTGCTTGCAGGTGCAGGATTTACAGGGATCCCTGACAACGCTGGAGGGGCTGTCGAAAACTTACCGGCTCTCCATCTCCCCCCTGCGGCAAGCTTTTCACGGACAGGAGGTGGATTTTCAGGATCCCGATGGCAACCGGATTGTGTTGCACCAGCCTTCTGCGGCTGTTTGGGAAGTGATGGCCTGGGAGGGCTAGATCTGCCACAGGTAGATGGTGTAGGTGTTGATGACATCCGATACGGTGGTGGTGGCGGTGGGGGGCCAATCTCCCATGTCGAAGGAATGGGTAACCAAGCGGGCGCCAGGCCGGAGCTGTGAGCGCAACTTGTCTCGGATCAGCAGGTGGGAGCGGGGCAGCAAATAACAGCTCACCACTGTCGCCGGGGCTAAGTCCAAATTAAGCAAATCCTGCTGGAGAAAGATGACTCGATCCTGAACTTGGGCTTCTTGGGCCCGCTGTTGGGCTTCGAGGATGCGCTCCGGGTCGATATCCACCCCCACACCCCGCGTGCCAAAGCGCTGTGCCGCTCGAATGAGGATGCGGCCATCCCCACAGCCCAAGTCGTACAGCACATCTTCGCGCCCCACCTGGGCCAAATCCAGCATGGCATCGACAACCGAGGGCAAGGTGCGCACATAAGGAGCCAAGCTGAGCCGGTTGGGCTGGCCGTGGAAGAAGGGATCCCTGCCGAGCAAGTTGTGGTTCAGCTTGGGCTTGAAACCGCGAGGTGCTGAGGGTTGATCCCGAGAAGAGCGCTTTTTTCTATTCATCAAATATATTTTGATCGGTGTTCCCATTAGTCTAGCAATCTATTGCAGTACCGAGGCTCCGGCATTTTACTGGATGGGAAAGCACCGTCAATCGCCTTGGCCCAAACACTTTAAAAAATATCAAAAAATATCTTGATTCAACAACTTGGCCAGGCGTTCCAGCCCCTTTTTGACCTGGCGGGAAACAGTAACGGCGCTGATCCCCAGCCGCTCTGCCGTTTCTTTTTGGGTGAGGTCGTAGAAGAAGACAAATTCCAAAATCTGGCGGGTGCGCTCTTCCAGCTTGGCCAAGGCATGTTGTAGGCGAATGCGATCTTCTTCGGCCAGTTGAAAACTGCGGTAGCGTTGATCTGGAACGACCTCGCCTAGAGCAACGCTATCTTCCCCGGTTTGAATGGGGGCATCAAGGCTGAGCAAAAGGCTATTTTGTTGAGCCAGTTCCATCTCTTGCCATTCCCGGTCCGTCAGTTGCAAAGCTTCTCTCACCTCGGCCTCAGAGGGGGGACGGCCCAACTCTTGCCGCAGGCGCGCAATCACCTTCTTGGCTTGCCGCTGCAGAGTCGTCCAGCGACGTGGGATCCGCAAGGTGGAGCTTTTGTCCCGCAAGTAGTGTTGAATTTCTCCGCGAATGTAGGGCATGGCAAAAGAGCTAAAAGCCAGGCCACGGGTAATATCAAAGCGTTCAATGGCTTGAATCAAACCCAAGCAGCCGATTTGTACCAAGTCATCGTACCCCTCATTGCATTGGTTACTCCAGTGATGGGCTTCTTTGCGCACCAAGCCCAGGTTCATTTCCACCAGCCGGTTGCGCAGGGCCGGATCCCGAGTCTGGTGGTACAGTCGCAACAGTGCAGCAGTTTGAGCTTTAACATCTTCATGTTTGGATGCCATAGACGCACCCACAGCTCGGGATCCAGTATCGCCAATACTAGCTTTAGTCAAAGATAGGGGAGCCGCGGCTGTCGATGGCGTTGGCGGCTCGGAGGCGTCGAGAGAAGACCGCTGAGGAGCTGTTAGCATAGACAATTACTTTTTTTCTTTTCTTTACTTTTTGAGCTGCAGTCATTTAAGACCCGATCAGTACCCAAACAACTCAAAGGCGGCGGATGCCAGGCGAAACCAGACTTCCCCTGGAACCAACCGCGAAGAAGCTTGCAGGCAGACAGTATCAGGTTGTGTCCATGAAAATGCTACCAGATGTTAACAAGAACAC
>NZ_JANSJB010000021.1:11401-13215 GCF_047462355.1 Synechococcus sp. H55.9
CCAACCGCGAAGAAGCTTGCAGGCAGACAGTATCAGGTTGTGTCCATGAAAATGCTACCAGATGTTAACAAGAACACAACTTGCCCCCGAGATCTGCCAGGAGCTGGAGTGTTCTCAGTTTGCTCAGGTTTTTCGCTGTAAGCAACAGCATCTCTACGGAAAATCAGCGGGTTTCCTCTGCATTGGGCGGAGCCACCAGATTGCTGTTGCCGGCCCATCCTCTGGAACTCAGGACGCAGACGATGAGCAACTAAAGTTGCTTACGGGCTTTTCCGCCCCGCACGAAATACGGAGCTACCAAGCTATCCCTCTGTGTCGGTTCCAAGGCCGGAGAGGGCTGTCAGGAAGGCCGTAAAGCTCGGCTCACTGCGAATGAGGTCGAAATAGGGCTCAGAGGAGAGCAAGGGGCGGTAGCGCTCCGGCTGCAGGCGCAGGGCTTGCTCCAAGGCTTGCAGAGCCTGGGGCACCTGACCTTCCCAGGCGCAGCAGCAGGCTTTGGCGTAGTGGGCCTCGGCATCTTCGGGATCCATCTGCAGGGCCCGGTCAAAACTCTGGATGGCCAGCCCGTAGAGGTTTAAGTCCATCAGCACCAGGCCGCGCTGCACCCAGATCTGAGGGCGCTGGGGATCCTGGGCCAGGGCGCGGTCGTAGCTGTTGAGAGCTTCCATCCAGTTGCCCAGGCGGTGGTGGGCAAGGGCGTGGCCGGCCCAGAGGGAAGCCGATGCGGATCCCAGTTGCAGGGCCCGTTCATAGCTGGCCAGGGCCTCGGCGTAGCGCTCCAGGTGCACTAGGGCCAGCCCGCGACTTTGCCAAACCTGGGGATTGCTGGGGTTAATGGCCAGGGCTTTGTCGTAGCTAGCTAGGGATCCCTGCCACTGCCCCAGCGAGGCCAAGGTTAGCCCGTGCAGATACCACGTTTCCGAGCTATCGGGGCGGAAGGTGAGAATCTGCTCGTAGGCGCGCAGGGCCTCTTGGTAGCGGCCCAGTTGCCGCAGCGTGTTGGCCTGGTTAAAGCGGGCCTCAAAAAAATCCGGCTTTAGGTGCAAAGCCCGCTCGTAGCTGGCCAGCGCTTCCTGGTGACGGCCGAGATCGTCCAGTAGAGAGCCGCGGTTGTTCCAGGCTTCGGGAAAATCTGGCTTCAGCTCCAGGGCACGATCGTAGCTGGCCAGGGCAGCTTGGGCCTGCCCCAGGTGGTCGAGGGTGGTGGCGCGGTTGTACCAGGCAATGGGATCCTGGGGCCGATCTGCCACCGCCTGTTCGAAGGGCTGCAGTTGGGCCTCCTGTTCCACCGTAAGGGCAGAGAGGTCAACCGCCGTTGCCGGCCAAACAGTTGTCGAGTCTGGGGGAGCAGCCTGCTGCTGTCGTCGCAGCCACCAGGCCCAGCCGCCGGCCAAGAGCAACAGGCCCACCCCCAGCAGCAGCACACCCACATCGCTCGGAGCAATCGCAAACGGCATGACCCACTTCCTCGCCGCGCGACTTTACATCATCACCAAAAACGGCAGGGGATCGCTGGGCCCTGCCGGCGAGATCAGCTCGATGCGTTTTTCGCCAGGGTAGGTGCTGGGATCGATCTCAAAAGTTACGGTCAGTGCCTCGGCAGTGGCCTGCACCGGCCCTTGGGAGCGCCCCAAGGGATCCCCGAAGCTAACCCGGATCCCTTTGCCCGCCGGGCTGACGCGGATCTCCGTCACTTGATCCAGATGGGATCCCTCCAGTGTACAGACGATAACATCGCCCACAAAGGCTTCCAGAGGCCATCCCCGCCGTACCTGCGGTCTTGACATGCTCGCCCCACTCCTTGGTTATCGACG
>NZ_JANSJB010000021.1:13315-16702 GCF_047462355.1 Synechococcus sp. H55.9
GGTTATCGACGTTGCCCTTGGATCCCTTGGCCCTGCTGCGTCGCCCGCGGTCTTGGATCCGCTAACGCCAAGCTCAGGGCTATCGAGAAGGGCTACCTGATGTTTAGCCCAAAGTTCCCGGCATGACAAATGGCCGCTGACCCTGCGGGAACAGCCCCAATCCAGCCCTCTTCCAAACCCGAGGAATCGGGGGCGGTCAGCGTGGCCGTTCCCCGCACCAACCAATCGGAAGAGGAACCAACGCTCACCAGCCGCGGCACCTCTTCCAGGCTATCGGCCACGGCAAACAGCACCCGCCCTCGCGCCTGGGGATCCCAGCCTAGCAGCTCGGCATATCCCAGGGCCGGCGGTGGCTCCCAAACCTGTACCGGCGGGATCCCGGTCGAGTCGGTGGGCAAGGGCCAGATCACCGCCCGATCCCAGCTCAAATCGGTTTGGAACCAGCCTGCGTACTCCCGCGCCAGCAGAGTGTTGTCCTGCCAGGCCAGAGGCAGGATCATGGCAAAATCCAAGGGCTCGGCGGGGTCGTACACAGACGCTGAAGCTTGATAGATCACTTGCAAGGCTTGGGTACGAGTGTTCTTGGCAAACAACACACTGGTCAACCGACTGGCCTGAGGGGTGGCCACCAAATCCAGCCGCGTGTACACCTGCCACTGCGGATCCGGTGCCGGCAGAGGCCGGCTGCGCAGCAGGCCAATCAGCGTACACTGCCGTTGCCGCGCCTGCTCCTGCAGGGCATACACCCACTCCCACGGCACGGCCAGCGGCGGAGAAGGGATCCCCTCCGCAGCCGCCATCGTCGCCAACAGCAGGGATCCCATGGCCGCAGACAGAGCCCCTCTCCACCACCGCCCCTTTCGCCAGACAGAAGCTGCCATCGTCACCCAACCTGCGGCCAGGCCAAACTCTCTAGCTCCCCTCGGCCAAGCGCAGTTGCACCGAGCGGCCATGGGCGGGCAGCCCCTCCGCTTGTGCCAGAGCTTGGATCGCGCCAGCCACCTCCTGCAAAGCTGCCGAGCCGTATTGGATCAGGCTGGAGTACTTCAGGAAGGTCTCTACCCCTAGAGCTGAGGCGTAGCGAGCCGCCCCCGCTGTGGGCAAGGTGTGGTTGGGCCCGGCCAGGTAGTCTCCCACCGCCTCTGGAGTGTAGTGCCCCAGGAAGATTGCCCCCGCATGGCGAATGGGATCCAGCAGGGCCCAGGGATCCGCCACCTGCAGCTCCAGGTGCTCCGGCGCGAACTGGTTGGAGAGAGCCACCGCTGTCGCCAGATCCGGCACTACGGCAATGAGCCCGTAGTTGGCCACCGCCTTTTCCACCATCAGGCGATTGGGGTGGGTCTCCAGTTGGGCCGCCACCGCCTGCTGCACCTGTTGGGCCAACTGGAGATCGGGGGTGAGGAGAACGGCCGCCGCCAGGGGATCATGCTCGGCCTGGGCCAGAAGATCGGCGGCAACATAGAGGGGATTGGCGCTCTCGTCGGCGATGATCAACACCTCGGAAGGCCCTGCCAGCGAGTCGATCCCCACCGTGCCGTACACCAGCTTCTTGGCCAAAGTCACGTAAATGTTGCCGGGGCCGGTGATTACATCCACCTTGGGGATGGTCTCGGTGCCATAGGCCAGCGCCGCAATGGCCTGGGCCCCGCCGACGCGATAGATGGTGTGGATGCCCACTTCTTGGGCGGCCACCAAAATAGCCGGGCTGATCCCCTTGCCCCCCAGCCCGTCCGATCCCGGTGGGGTCACCATGACAATCTCGGGCACCCCCGCCACCTTGGCCGGAATGGCGTTCATCAACACGGTGCTGGGATAGGCGGCCCGCCCTCCTGGAATGTAGAGGCCGGCGCGGTCCACGGGGCGGTACTGCTTGCCCAAGACGATCTCAGGGCCGGGAAAGCTCACCCAACTGCTGGGCACCCGCTGCCGGTGAAAGGCTTCAATGCGCTGTTTGGCCAGGCGCAGGGCCGATAGCAGTTGCGGCGATACCGCCTGGTAGGCCGCCTCCAGCTCCGCCCCCGAGACCTTCAGCTCCGCCACGCTCAACTCCACCTGGTCAAACTCAGCCGTGTAGGCCAGTAGAGCGCGATCCCCCTGACGGCGCACTGCTTGCAGGATCTCCCGCACAGTGGCCTCACGGTGCAGGTTCTGGTCAGCCTGAGTGCGCTCCGAGATCCGTCTAAGCTCGGCTTCAGCCTCGGTTAGCTGGGTGACGATTCTCAGCATGGCAACTCCTTCGCCTAGCGTGCCGTAAGCAGATGGTAGCGAGGGATCCGGTGGCATCGCGGTAGCAAAGCAGATCCTCACTCCACCGGTTCGTGGTGGCCAGAGGAGCCATCCTCGGTCAGGGATCCCGTCTGCACCTGGGGTGATCTGCTATGGTCATAGCTTAGCCTGGATTTTCCGCGGCCAAGAACCGGCCATGGCGCTTTGAGGACGCTGTTTGAAAAGCAGCTTCCTCTGCTTTTACCAGCGCAATTCAGCCGATTTGATTAAATTGCGAAAGTCGTGGATCACCTCTTCGCAGCGGCGGAAAAAAGCCAGTACCCAGTCCCGCAGCACCTTTTGTTGAGATTCGTCCAGCTCCTTGAGGGTGCCCCGGTAGTGGATTTGGCCGCTGCGCTCGATCTCGAACTGGTTGAGCCACTCGGCTGAGGATCCCTGGCGTTCCACCACTTCCTGCCGCGCTGCCTTCCAATAGTTGACGATCACTGCCTTGCCCAAATAGCCGCTTGTGATCTGGCAGAGGCGATTGAGAGATTGCACAAAGACATCCATCTGCATGCGGCTGCCTGTCGCTGCCGGCTGGGTCGCCTCCTCCCTTGGTGTGGGCTTGCCTTCTGCTAGGGTGGAGCTGGGTTGGGTAGGGTTCCGGACGGCCTCCGCCTGGCTGGTCAACAGGCGAAAGGTGGCCAGGCCCTTCGGCGTATCCTGTTGCAGCTCGGCTCGCAGGCGGTTGACGGCCAAGGTGTAGACCGGCATCACCAGCTCGTCATTGACCGCCACCAGCAACACCCACTCCGGCCCTAAGGGGTAGACAAAGACTCGTTGCTCGGCAAACTGAAAGTCAAAGTAGTCAAGGCCTGGGGGCATGGTCTGCAAAACCTGAAACAGCCCTTCGGCAAGGGCCTGCTGCTGCCGGCTGTCCAAGTTCTGAAAAGAGCGGTAGAAAAAAGGGCGGCCTGTCCGACTCAGGAGCGCCACCCCCATCACCCCCCGGATGGACAAAAAACTCTCGAGCGTTTCCTTCTCCATGCCCCTCAAGAGCCAACTCGGCCAACACAGCAGAGTAGCTTGGTAGCCCCATACTAAGCGCTCCGCGCCGCTGACGCGAGTAGTGCGGGGCGGAAAAGCCTTCGAGCGACTGGAGTCGCTCGCCAATGTTAT
>NZ_JANSJB010000021.1:16802-29060 GCF_047462355.1 Synechococcus sp. H55.9
ATGTTGTAATCTTAAGTCAGCACCTACCCCGGTGAAAAACCCGGACAGTACCGAAAGCCAGTAAGCAAGCGGAACCTTGAGGCTTTGTCTCTAGGAACTGTCTAGGGGCGTCTTGACAGCGCCTTTACGAGTCCAACTGTGGACTGCGTAAGCCTTCCCCAACTTCAGCCGGGGGAGTGTCAAAACTCCTACGGTGGCTCAGATTAGCCGAGGCTGGTTGGCTACAGCCCATGACTACAGTCTTTGCCAATCCTTGCCCAGTACAGAGCTTTCCAGCAACACCGACTGCAGCCGCTGCAATTACCCTTTGCGTAACAGGGATCCCTCTCGTCTGCAAAAACCTGATAAACTACCCCACCGCATAAGGCGGGTGGTTTTTTTGGTAGCCCTGAAGCAGGCCCACAAGGACTCCGTCCCGCTGACGCGAGTGGAGATGCAGTGGTTTACCCAAGCTTGAAAGCGTCTTTTCTTGCCAGACAGCCGTTGCAGCAGCTCCCGGCATCTGCGCCGAGAACTGCGTGTGCCCTGACTGGCCTTGCGTTGCAGAACCGCTCTCAAGCGGGAGTAGTGGTCTCTGACCTGGTTCAACTGCTGTCCATTCCAGTTGTCCCCCTCTGTTCGCGTCAGCCGGCCGTAGGCCTTGGTCGCATCCAGCTTTGTGGCTTGCGACGCAGACACCTTGAGCTTGCAAGAGGTAGTCAGAGCTTGGGTCATGCTAAGTATGTTGGGCGCTATCCCTTCCCACCGTATAGACGGTGGGGTATCCCGCGCGTTTTGTTGATCCAGCACTTTGATCCAACGCTGCGCTGTCGCGTACACAAGGGGAGAGGGCGCAGGGGATCCACCTATCCGTCCAGTTGCGCCCTCAGGGTTTGCACGCCCCGCCGCGACCAGCTCACTGCTCCAACGCGATCGGCGATGTAGAGGGGCCGCTGCTTTTGCCGAAACCAGGTGGCTACTGCCTCGCCAACAGGGCCGGAGCTGATGCCCGCCTGCACCTGAAAGCGCTCCAGCAAGTCCAGGATCACGGATCCCCCATCCCACCACAGCCAGTCGATCTGGGCCGGCAGCAGGGGGGATCCGGTCAGCTCAGCCTGGACGTTGGTGCCGGCGGATCCCAAGAGCAGCCAACGGGATCCCTCCGCCTCCAGGGTCAACACCAGAGGGTTGGTGTGGACAGCCTGCAGCTTCAGCCGCTCCGAAAAAGGGATCCAATCCGCAGGCCGCAAGACTTGATAGGGGATCCCGGCTGCTTGCACGGCGCTGAGGGAGCGCAGGTAGCTGTCCGAGGCGGCATTGACGCCGCCCCCATCCCAGAACTGCCCGATGGAGAAAGCCGAAAGCAGGATCTCCCAGCCCCCATTGGCCGAGCCGGCAGAGGTCATGGCCACCGCCCCCTCCAGACGGCGCAGGCCCTGCTGCCGCAAAAAGGGCAGCACCGTGCGCTCGGCCAAGCGGGGATCGCCGCTGTTCAGTAAGAGATGGCGTCCTTCGGCTTGGATGGCCAGGATGGGGATACGGCCACTGGCCAAAGCCGTGATCTGAACTGGCGGCCCCGGCCACAGCCTTGGCCCCAGCAGGATGGCGGCCATAACCAGAGCAGTACCCTGCCAGCGGAAAGCCCGCCGCCAGCGGGGCCAAAAGGTCAGGGCCACCAGCGCCCCGTAGAGGAGCAGGCACTGCAGCAACGAGACCCTGCCGGTGTAGTAGGAGCTTAGGGGCCAGCCGGCCATCCAGCTCACCCAGTTAATCAAAGGCGTGAGCAAAAACGTCAAGGGCCGGGCCAGCAGGGATCCCAGCCCCGGCCAGATCAAGGCCACCAGGGCCGCCCCAAACCCTGCCACCAGCAGCGGCACTACTAGAAGCAATAGCAGCGGGTTGGCCAGCAGCGAGTAGGTGGGGATGCGGCCAAAGATAACCACCTGTAGCGGCAGGGTCCAGATCTGGGCGGCCAGCGGAACGGCCAGAGCGGTAGCCACCGCCGGCGGCAAAAAGTCCAGCCGGGACACGATCGGCGCCGTCCCCACCAGCAGCCCCAAGGTGGCGGCAAAGCTAAGCTGAAACCCCAGATCGGTAATCCACAGCGGCTGGTAGATCAAGAGCAAAACTGCCGCCACCAGCAGCGTCCCCAGGGGGTTAAGCCTGACTTTTCCTTCCAGTCTGGGCTCCGTCAGTACCAGCATGGCCGCCACCCCCATTACCGCCGCCCGCAGCACCGAAGGCGTAAACCCCGTCAAGGTGAGGTAAATCCCCAAGACCGCCAGGAGGATCCCTTGCTGCAGGCGCACCGGCAGCCGCCGCGTCAGGACGAACACCACCCCCACCAGCAGCGACACGTGAAACCCAGAGGCCGCCAGGACGTGGGCCAGGCCAACTTCTCGAAAGGCATCCTGCAAATCAAAGTCCAGTTGAGCAGCGCGGGATCCCAGCACCAGGGAAGCCAAGAGGTTCCCCTGCCGCTCCCCCAGCCCGGCAATGAACGCCTCCCGCACCCGCCGCCGCAACACCCAACCTCCCCAGCCCCTCCCGCCCGGTTGGGGAATCACCTCGCGAGCGCTGAACCCCGCAAAAGCCCCCTGCCGCTGCAGATAGACCTGAAAATCAAAGCTGCCTGGGTTCAGGGCTGGACTGGGAAGGTAGAGGGATCCCGTCAGGCGCACCCGCTGGTTGGGATGGAGATCCTGGCTTGGGAGAGCTTCAGGGGTGGCAGTGACGTAGAGCTTGCCGCTCACCTGGCGAGCGGTGGAGTTGGCCTCCAACACCTGCTCCGCCTCAAGCCAAAACTGCCGCCGCTCGCTGCGGCTGGAACGGGGCTCCGCAAGAACGGTGCCCACCAGGCTCATCTGCGGCTGCGGGGCCAGCAGGCTAATATCCGTCGGGCCGGGAACCGGCTGCCGCCAGCCCAGGTAGGCCCAGGCCAGGCAGCCCACCAGACCCATCGCCAGCCAGGTGCGGGCCAAACGCGGTCGTCGCCGGTACCCCAGGGATCCCACCAATCCCAGCCCCAGCGGGATCCCCCAGCCCCAGCCGCTCACCGCCGGCCAGGCCCGCAGCAACAGGCCCAGGATCCAGCCCAGCCCCAGCAGATAGGTTCTTTCCATCTCCTCGCAGCACGTTTGCCCCCACTGTACTGTCGCCCTCAGGCGGGATCCATGGCCTTGTCTTAACCTTGCTCGCCTGCCAAAAAATCGTATTAAAGGATACTCTTTCTCGCCCCTGGCAAAGGGAGTGTAGATTAGGGCTGTTCGCGTGGCGAGCTGTTCAAGTGCTTTGCAGCACCAGGTAGGGCTCGCAGATGCCGAGGAAGTTCCCCGCGCCAACCTTCTCAGATAAGCAGCAGTCGTCTGTTCCCCTCTCTACCGTTTTCCTTGAACCCTATGCGCATTCGATCCATCCGCGTTCTCAGTGGCCCCAACTACTGGAGCATCCGTCGTCACAAGCTGATCCAAATGCGGCTCGATCTGGAAGACCTGCGGGAGCGCCCCACCAACACCATTCCGGGTTTTAAAGAAAGGTTGCAGACCTTGTTGCCGGGACTGTGGGAACATCAGTGCTCCCGCGGCTGCTATGGGGGATTCTTGCAACGGGTGGAAGAGGGTACCCTCATGGGCCATGTGGTGGAGCATGTGGCTTTGGAACTGCAGACCCTGGCCGGCATGAAAGTGGATTTTGGCCGCACCCGCGAAACCTCCACCCCCGGCACCTACAACGTCGTCTTTGAGTATCAGGAGGCAGAAGCCGGGCGCTTTGCCGCCAAAGCTGCAGTGTATCTCTGTCAGGCCTTGGTGGATGGAGAAGACTACCGCCGCGACCTGGAGCTGGACATCCAAGAGTTGCGAGAGATCCGAGAAAACGTCCGCTTCGGTCCCAGCACCCAAGCTCTGCTGGATGAGGCCGCCCTGCGCGGCATCCCCTATCTCCGCCTTAACAAGGGATCCCTGGTGCAACTGGGGTACGGAGTCTACCAAAAGCGCATCGAAGCCACCACCACCGAAAAAACCAGCATCATTGCCGCCGACCTGGCCGCCGACAAACGGGCCACCAAAGAACTGCTGCAAGACATGGGGATCCCGGTGCCCAAGGGCTACACCGTGCGGCGTCGCAGCGAGTTGGCGGCCACTATCGAGGATGTGGGGGGCTTTCCGGTGGTGATCAAGCCCCTCAACGCCAACCATGGCAAGGGCATCACCGTCAACATCACCAGCTTGGAGGCCGCCGAGATCGCCTACGATGCGGCCAGCCAGTACTCCGATGTGGTGTTGGTGGAACAACACCTGGTGGGGGATGACTACCGCCTGCTGGTGATCAACAACAAACTGGTGGCCGTGGCCAAACGGATCCCAGCCCATGTAGTGGGGGATGGCCGCTCCACCATTCAAGAGTTGATCGATGCGGTCAACCGGGATCCGCGGCGGGGGTTTGGTCACGAAAACGTGCTGACCCAGATCAGCGTTGACGACATGACCCTGCGCATCCTGGAGAGCAAAGGCTACACCCTGGATACCGTGCTGCCCGAAGGAGAGCATTGCACCCTCAAGTCCACGGCCAACCTGAGCACCGGCGGCATTGCCGTCGATTGCACCGATATCATCCACCCCTACAATGCCTTTATTGCCGAGCGGGCAGCTCAGATCATCGGCCTGGATGTGGCGGGCATCGACCTCATCTGCCCGGACATCGCCCAGCCCGTCAACGAAACCGGCGGCGGCATCGTCGAAGTGAACGCCTCTCCGGGTTTGCGTATGCACCTGGCCCCCAGCGAAGGGATCCCGCGCAATGTGGCCGAGCCCATCATCGACATGCTCTTTCCCCCCGGCAGCCACACCCGTATCCCCATCCTGGCCGTCACCGGCACTAACGGCAAAACCACCACTACCCGCCTGATCGCCCACATCCTCAAAGGTATCGGCAAGCGGGTCGGCTTTACCACCACCGACGGCGTTTACATTCAAAACCATCAAATTGCCAAGGGAGACATGACCGGCCCCCACAGCGCCCGCCTGGTACTGCGGGATCCCACCGTAGAAGTGGCGGTGCTGGAAACGGCACGGGGCGGTATCTTGCGGGAGGGTTTGGGGTTCCCGGAATGCGACATTGGCGTGGTGCTCAACGTAACCTCAGATCACCTGGGGCTGGGGGACATCGAAACCCTGGAAGACATGGCCCGCGTCAAATCGGTTTTGGTGGAGGCGGTACACGAGCGGGGCTACGCCGTCTTAAATGCCGACGACGGCCTGGTGGCCGCCATGGCCGCCAACGTCAAGGCGACGGTGGCCTATTTCAGCATGAACCCGGAGAATCCCCTCATTCAAAAGCACATTGCTTCCGGGGGCACAGCGGCTGTTTATGAGGAGGGTCACATCTCGATTTTGAAACGGGGCTGGAAACTGCGCATCGAAGATGTAACCAACATTCCCCTCACCCTCTCCGGCAAGGCCAGCTTCATGATCCAAAATGCCCTGGCCGCCACCCTGGCCGCCTTCCTGCACGGGGTTTCCATCGACGACATCCGCATGGCACTGGGCACCTTTACCAGTTCTGTGGCTCAAACCCCCGGTCGGCTCAACTTGTTCGATGTGGGCGGCTACCAGGTGTTGGTGGACTACGCCCACAACCCGGCAGGCTACGAGGCCATTCAGAGCACCCTGGAACGCTGGGATTGTCAGCGGAAGATTGGCGTGATTGGCGGCCCCGGGGATCGGCGCAACAGCGATCTGAGAGAGTTGGGAGTCCTGGCGGCGCGGATGTTCGACCGAGCCATCGTCAAAGAAGATGATGACCGGCGGGGACGGGAGCCAGGCGAAGTGGCCGCTCTGATCCGGCAGGGTTGGGAACAGGAAAAGGCAGGGGATCGCTTGCAGGAGATCCTGGATGAGGCAACTGCCATCGAAACTGCTTTGGAAAAGGCCGAACCCGGAGACCTGGTGGTGATCTTTCCGGCAGACGTGCAGCGCACCATCCAGATCATCACCCGCTTCCAAGACAAGCTTAACCCCAAACCCAGTTACCGTGGCTCTTCCTACAGCATGGGCCCAAACTTGATCTCCCCCAGCCCTGAGGGCAAACCGTCTTGAGCCGGCTGCCGACAACTCCAGAATGCTTCATGGTTGCCAGAAGCATGCCCCCGTTCCCTAAAGAGTATTGGGAATTGAGTGGGCGGAGATGGCCCATAACCCCCCGGCGGCGATATCCTGGGTTTAGGCTTGCCAGGGCCAGGCTGGCTCAGCTTGTCTTTTGGGGAGGAGCAGGTGTAGAGACTCCATTCCGTTTGTGCGAACGGTTCAAGGGATCCTCGCTTTTTAAGGCTCTTTTAAGGAACCTTAAGCGTTTCTAAAAAAGCTCAAAGAGGGCGGACAGAACGTTAGGGATCCCAAGCGACTTTGGGAACATCGTTAGGGTAATAGTGGGCTTCGCAAGGTAGGGAAACCGCACATGGACAGCGCGTTGCTGCAAGCAGCTCGTCAGATCTATCAATTTCATCTCCAGCATCGACCGGAGGTGCTGGAGCAGCCGCCGCGGGGTGTGGTCATCCACCGCCGTACCCTGAGAGGGGATCTGATCTTTTCTGAGTTTCCCATTCTGCTGCCCCAAGAAACCTTTATTCCGCTGCAGCAGTTGGAGCCGCTGCGGTGAGGCAGAAGGGCTCCTCTCCCGTTCTTCTCCTGCCCTTTTGAAGTGGTTGCCATGCTCAACCTTCTCTCCTGCTACGCAGCGCTTGCGCAATGTGGCTGAGCAACGCCGACGCGAACGGCATCTGGGAGCTGCGCCTGTTGGGCTGGGTGCTGGTGTTGGTGCTAGGAGCCTGTGTGGGCAGCTTTCTCAATGTGGTAGTCTATCGCCTGCCGCGGGGCCTCTCTCTGCTCTATCCTGGATCCCATTGTCCCCACTGCAAAACACCGCTGGGCCCGACGGAGAACATCCCCATTCTGGGCTGGTTCCTGCTGCGGGGCCGCTGCCGCCACTGCGGTGCGCAGATTAGCTGGCGCTACCCTGCCGTTGAAGCCTTGACCCTGGGGCTGTTTGGCCTCAGCATCGCCATCTTGGGTTTTTCCCCCCGCGGGATCCTCACCTGTGTCTTGTTGGGCTGGCTGCTGGCCCTGGCGCTGGTTGATCTGGACACGTTCTTGCTGCCGGAAGCGCTCACCCGCTCCGGCTTGGTGGCGGGGCTGCTGGCCCGCTTGGCGCTGCCCTGGCTGGAAGGATCCGGATCCCTGGCGGCCATGGGCCTGTCGCTGGTGGCCGGGATCGCGGGGGCCGTATTGGGCATTTGGTTGCTGGAGGGCATTGGCTTTGTTGCCCGCTGGGTTTTGCAGCGGGAGGCCATGGGCGGAGGAGATGGCAAGCTGCTGGCTCTGATCGGCATGTGGCTGGGCTGGCAAGGAGTCGTGGTGACTCTCCTTTTGGGTTCCGGCTTTGGCTTGCTGGGCAGCCTGCTGGCCATGACTAAAGGAAAGGCCCGCCTGGGCAAACCCATCCCCTTCGGCCCCTACTTGGCTCTGGGCGGTGCCGTGGCCGCCTTGGCGGGATCCCCCCTGGTGGAAGCCTACCTGCACTGGTCGGGGTTGCTGGGGTAGAACTCCCGCACCCCTCTTCCAGTGGCAACGGCGCCAACGATCGGCAGGGATCCCCTTTGGCCCCTATTCCACCCCCTCGATCCGGTCTTCCACTTCTTGGTACAGCTCCTGCAGGCGCTCAATATTGGCCTGGGAAGTCTGCCAGTAGCCACGCCCGTGCACCTCCAACAGGGATCCGACGATGCGCCGGAAGGAGTGGGGGTTGAGGTTCATCAGCCGCTGCCGCATCGCCTCGTCCTTGATGAAGGTCTCGTTGGTTTCCTCGTAGATCCAGTTGTCCACCGCGCCTGCCGTGGCCGACCAGCCGGAGGTGTTCACCAGCCGCTTGGCGATCTCCCGCACCCCTTCGTAGCCGTGCTTGAGCATGCCCTCATACCACTTGGGGTTGAGCAGCTTGGTGCGAGCATCAAGGCGGATCGTCTCGCTCAGGGTGCGGATCTGGGCGTTGGGCGTGGTGGTATCCGCCATGTAGGCCGAGGGGGCCTTGCCGTCCGGGCGCAGGCTCTGCACCAGCTTGGTGGGATCCGAGTCGAAGTAGTGGCTGACATCCGTCAGGCTGATCTCCGAGGAATCCAGATTCTGGAAGGTAACGTCCACCGTTTTCAGGCTGGCCTCAAAAAGCTGCCGCATCTGCTGGTTGGGCAGATTGGAGCCGAAGGCAAAGGACTTGCGGGATAGATACATCTCCCGCAGCTCGCTCTCGTCTTCCCAGGAGCTGTTTTCCACCGCCAGGTTGATGTTGGCCGAGTAGGAGCCGGAAGCGTTGGAAAAGACCCGCGTTGCTGCCTGCTCCAGCGTCAGCCCCAGCTCCTTGGCCTGCTGTAGGGCGTGCTTGCGCACAAAGTTCAGCTCCAGCGGCTCGTCGGCCAAGGCCGCCAGCTTCACCGCCCGGTCGAGGAGAGCCATTTGGTTGACAAAGAGATCCCGGAACACGCCGGAGCAGTTGACCACCACGTCGATGCGGGGCCGCCCCAGCTCCGCCAGGGGGATGAGCTCCACCTTGTTCACCCGCCCCAGGGCATCCGGCTTGGGACGCACCCCCAGCAAACACAGCACCTGGGCTAGCGATTCCCCATAGGTCTTGATGTTGTCCGTGCCCCAGAGCACCACCGAGATGGTTTCCGGGTACCTGCCGCCGTTGGCGCTCAACTCGCGGGCTAGCAGCCGCTCCACCACGATCTCCGCCGACTTGATGGCCGCTGCCGTGGGGATGGACTGGGGATCCAAAGCGTGCAGGTTGCGCCCCGTCGGCAATACATTGGGGTTGCGGATGGGATCCCCGCCCGGCCCCGGCAGGATGTACTCCCCTTCCAAGGCCCGCAGCAGCGATCCCAGCTCGTAGTCAGCCGTAATTTGCTTAAGGCACTCTTCCAAAAACTCAAACAGAGGCTTGAGCAGCTCTGCATCCACCTGGGGATAGCCCGCCTCCTTGAGGGCCACCAGCCAGGGCGCCTGCCGCCCCATGTTGAAGAAGTTGAGCTTAGCTACCCTGGAGACCCGCCCCTGGGCGTCGGTTTGCTCCTGCACCAGGGCCGCCACTGCCTTGTGGCAGGCCTTGTTGATGCGATCCAGCAGCTCCGTATCCGCCAGGTGCCCCCGATCCCGGTTGCGGTAGATCTCGTCGATATCCCGGCCCAGGCTCTGGGCAATAATGCGCGGCAGGCCAAGGATCCCTTCTTCTGGGCGGTCGATGCTGGCGATGCTGACCAGGGTGGCGATGGCTTCCTCTGCGGTAGGGGGCGCCCCGATCACATGCAGCCCACAGGGCAACAGCCGCGACTCGATCTCCATTAGCTTGGCGTAGAGCTGGCCCACCACCGTGTCCCGTTCTTCCAGGGTGAGCTGGCCGGCATCCACCGTCGGCAGCTCCACGTCCTTGTCCAGGTTGACCAGGCGCGCCTTGTCACAGATGGCGTTGACAATGGCAATGCCCCGTGCCCCCTCCCGCAGGGTTTGGTAAGAGCCAATCAACTCCCGCAGCTCCTGCAACCCCTTGTAGAGGCCGGCATTTTCTGCCGGCGGCGTCAAGTAGCTGATGGTGCAGGCGTAGCCGCGCCGCTTGGCGATGGTGGCCTCGCTGGGGTTGTTGGCCGCGTAGTAGTACAAGTTGGGCAGGGATCCAATCAAATTATCCGGGTAGCACTCGCCCGACATGCCGATCTGCTTGCCCGGCATGAACTCCAAAGAGCCATGGGTGCCAAAGTGCAGCACCGCATCGGCTCCCCAAACTTTCTCCAAATAGGTGTAGTAGGCGGCAAAACCGTGGTGGGGGCTGGCCGACCTGGAAAAGAGCAGCCGCATGGGATCCCCTTCGTAGCCAAAAGTGGGCTGCACCCCGATGAACACGTTGCCAAAGTGCTTGCCGTAGATGAGCAGATTCTGCCCGTCGGTGTTCAGGTGCCCTGGGGGTGGCCCCCAATATTTTTCAATGGCTTTGACATAGGGCGTCAGGGCCTCGTATTCCCGCACCGACAGCTTGGCAGCCACGTTCAGCTCCGGGCTGGCGTACTGGGCCTGGGCATCGTGCAGGATGGCCTCCATCAACTCCTGCGGCGTTTTGGGCAGCTCTGGCCCCAGGTCATAGCCGTTGTGGGCCAGCGCCTGCATGACGCGGTGGATGGAAGCAAACACATCTAAGTAGGCCGCCGTCCCCACATTGCCCTTGTCCGGCGGGAAGCTGAAGACGGTGATGGCAATTTTCTTCTCCAGCTTGGGCTTACGCCGCAGATTGGCCCACTTGATGGCCCGCGCCGCAATCAGCTCAATCCGATCCTGTAGGGCATGGGCCTTGCCGGTGGCGGCGTCCCGGCCCGAGAGGATGATGGGATCGATAGCCCCGTCCAGCTCAGGGATGGCAATCTGCAGCGCCACCTGCACCGGGTGTAGGCCCAAGTCACTAGTGGCCCATTCCTCTGTGGATTGAAACACCAAGGGCAGCGCCACCATGTAGGGGCGATTGAGCCGTTGCAGCGCCTCCACGGCTTTGGGGTGATCCTGCCGCGCCGGCCCGCCCACCAGGGCAAACCCCGTCAGCGACACCACCACATCCACAATTGGCGTCGTCTTCTGCTCGTTCCAGAAAAACTCGTTCACCGGCTTGGAAAAGTCCAAGCCGCCGGCAAACACCGGCACCACCCGCGCCCCGCGCGACTCCAGCTCTTGCACCATGGCCACGTAGTGGGCATCGTCCCCCGTCACCAGGTGGGTGCGCTGCAGCACCAGCCCCACACAGGGGGCCAGGGGATCCTTCACGTCTTCTGGCAGATCCTCGCGGGCGTTGTACCAATCCCAATACTCCGCCAGGCTGGCAAACATCTGCGGCGCCAGCGGGTGCCAAATGCCCATCTCCAAATAGGTGACCGGCTCGGCAAACTTAACCTGATCCCGCATCCCCGGCAGGTAGCGATCCGCCAGCATCAGCAAAAAGTTCTCCAGGTTCTCGCGGGATCCGCCCAGCCAGTACTGGAAGCTGAGCATGAAGTTGCGGGCATCCTGGGCCTTGTCAAAGGGCAGGTACTTCAACACCTTGGGCAGCGTCTGCAGCAGCTTCAGCATCCCCTCTTGGAAGTTGGATCCCTGTTGGCGCTTGCGCATGAACTGGGCAATGGCGCTCTTAGATTGGCCCAGTTGCGCCATGGAAAAGGATCCCAGCTTATTAAGGCGCATCACCTCTGGCATGGAGGGGAACACCACCACCGCATCCAGCCGCTCCCGCAGGGGTTCTACTGCCTGTACCACCTTCTGGGCAATGTCCTCAATGAAGATCAAGGAGCCGATAAAGACATTGGCCGTCTCCAGATCCCGCCGGAAAGCCTCATACCCCGCGGGATCCCGCAGCTCCTCCACCAAGTAACCAGACAGCTCCACCGCCAGCTTGGGGTTCTGGGCATTGATGCGCTGCACCGCCGCCGTCAGGGCACTCTGATACTGCGGCTCCAACACCACGTACACCACCTTCATCAGTCGGCGCCCCCCCAGCTCAGCAGGGGTCACGTGGCGGGTGATGGGCTTAACCAGAGTAAACATGCAGTCGCTCTCCCTTGTGCAATGCAAAAAAGCAAGTGGGCCGGGAATGGGCATTCTTCCCTAGCGCCTGTTTCCCGTTCTACCAGAGAACCGGAACTGGGTTCGTTAAGAGCCGTTACACATGTAACAATTCGCAATTTACCAGCTCCACTCCCGCTCTGCCTTGGGATACTTGCGCTCCAAAGCAAAGGGCAATATAGACAGAGCCGTATCCTTATTCCAAGTCCTGCTGATGTTGTCGCTTGACCCAGGGCAAGTGTTCTTGCAAAGGTTCCACTAGGGTTTCTGGCAGCATCGTTAACCGGCTCTCCATCCCTTTGCTATTGCGAATCGCCAGTTGCCGTTGGGCAAAATCCACATCTTTAACCCGGAGCTGCTGAGCTCCTGCCAACCTCGAGCCACTGCCATACAGCACCTGCACCACCAAGCGATAGATCCCAGACAGATGCACAATGACAGCCTTGACCTCCTCAGGGGTTAAGACCGTAGGCAAATAGCTTGAGCGCATGGCTCGTACGGCGTCTAGGTCAAGGTCTAGCTCCAGATGCAAAACTTCTCGGTAAAGGAACAACAGCGCACTGAGAGCTTGGTTCTGCGTGGACGCCGCCACCCTCTCCTCCACCGCTAAGTGGGTTAAGAAGGCATTGATCTGCTCGCC
>NZ_JANSJB010000022.1:0-28793 GCF_047462355.1 Synechococcus sp. H55.9
CGGCTCTGCGGACCACATCGTTCTGATGAGACAACCCAGCAGGCCCCTCAATATGCTTAGAGGCAACACTCCAACTCCCCCTCTCCCTGAGGGAGAGGGGCCGGGGGTGTTCGCGCTAGCGGCGCGGAGCGCTTGGGCTAGCCGGCTAAGTTGTCGAGTTGCTCTAGTTGGGATAAATGCGCAAGCGGCGGTTGGGCTCTTCCCCAAAGCTTTGGGCCCGCAGGTGATAATGTTCCACCAACTGGTGTTGGAGCTTGCGGATCAGAGGCGAACGGGGCAAAAGTTCCACCGGCTGAGACTTGGGAATGACGATCTGCTCCACTGCCAGGCGGGCCTCTTCCAGAGCTTCCGTTTCGTCGCCCGAGCTGGCGCGAATGAACAGCTCCAGGTCGGAATCAGATCCGTCTTCGCTTTCGATGTTGAGGATGTGGCGCAGGGCGCGGGCCAGGGCGATCAAAGTATTGGCCTTAACAGTATGAATCGGGATCTGGCGGGAGTGGGCCAGTTGCTGGATCTTGGAGCGGCTGCGCACCTGGGATCGCAAAGCCAAGACAATATCTGCCCCATCCAGGTCTTTGGTGACCTCCGCCGGCAGTTTCAAAGTCTGGATCACCTGCTCCAGATGGAAGCGGCTCACTCCGTAGGGGTAGATCATCAGCGGCTCATCCGGATCCCACTGCCGCTCTGCTGGAGCCAGAGCGGATCCCTCCCAGTCCAAATCTTCTTCCTCTTCGGCTGCTCCGGATTCAGCCACGACCTGAACCGCAGGATGGGATCCCGCCGGCGTCGGCGGGACAGCGTCCTCCCGCTTGTCCAAGAGCAGGCTTGGCTCTCCTCGCTGTCGCGAACAACCTTCGAGCGGTTCTGATCGCGTTAGCGAGACAGAGTCCTTGGGCAGAGCTTCCATCCGTCCAGAGCGCCGCCATCCACCTCGCTCCCGTGCTGCACCTGCAGGGGGCCATTGGGGGCCGGCTAGAGCCGGGCGCTCGATCACCACCTGGCCGTGTTCGTCCAGGCTGCGCGTTTGGGTCAGGGGCTCGCGGTTGCGCAGGAGGCGATCCACGGTGGCGGCCACATCTTCATGGATGACCCAGCGGGATCGCTCTAGCATTTCGACGGCAATCTCAAACGTGGGTGGGGCTTTGCGCTCCAAGACACTCTTTTGAGAGCCCCGTCGCCGTGCCTCCTCATCTCCCAAGGTGACGGATTGGATCCCGCCTACCAAGTCCGAGAGGGTGGGATTTTTGATCAGGTTGTCGATGCGGTTGCCGTGGGCGGTGGCCACCAGTTGTACCCCCCGTTCGGCGATGGTGCGAGAGGCCAAGGCTTCCAATTCGGTGCCGATCTCGTCGATGACCACCACCTCGGGCATGTGGTTTTCCACAGCCTCGATCATCACCTTGTGCTGCAGCTCTGGGCTGGCCACCTGCATCCGTCTGGCTCGGCCAATACCCGGGTGGGGCACGTCGCCATCGCCGGCGATCTCATTGGAGGTGTCGATAATAACCACTCGTTTGCCCAGCTCATCCGCCAGCACGCGGGCAATTTCCCGCAAAGCCGTGGTTTTACCCACCCCCGGTCGGCCCAGCAACAGCATGGAGCGACCCTGCTCCACCAAGTCGCGGATCATGCTGATGACGCCGATAACGCAGCGACCCACCCGACAGGTGAGACCGATGATCGTGCCTTGGCGGTTGCGAATGGCACTGATGCGATGCAGGGTAGAGGCGATGCCCGCCCGGTTGTCACCGCTGAACTCTCCAACCCGACTGATCACTTGATCCAAGTCGGCTCGGGTGATCACCTCTTCTGAGAGGTAATCGGCAAAGCCAAGGAAGCGGGCTTCGGGGCGGCGACCCAAATCCATCACCACTTCTACCAATCGATCCAGGTGGGGATGCTGCTCTAGGCGCTCGCGAATCGGAGCCGGCAGGATATCCAGAAGTTTGCTCAAGTCGTCGCTGTATTGAACCTGGCCGGGAAAGCCAGTGTGTTCGCGTAAGCGGTGCGGATCCGCCAACGGATTTGGGGTTGAGGGCTGTGCGGGAAAACTCATGGCTGAGCAAGGTCACTAAACGCAGGAAAAACAGGTTTGTTTGCAAGCAATGGATCGCCGCTTCACTTGCTGCACCAACTGCTTGGCCAACGGGATCCCCGCCGCCAATCCAGGATTGCATCCTGGCTCCGCTGGGCTCGGCCCTTCCAGATGGGCCGCTACCAACTGTCGTGCGTAGCTGCCAAAGGCCACCCCCGCCACCGGCCAATCGGGATCCAACAGCGACACCGTTTGGGCATTGGTTCCGCCCGCCAGTTGCACATAGCCGGGCAAACCCATGGCCAGCACCTTTTGGGCCAACTTCAGGGTGGCTTTGCCGGTGCCAGCGCCAATATCGCCACTCATGGGCCGGCCATCCACCTGCCAGATCAACACCTCCGGCAAGGGATCCATCAGGGCCAGCAGATCCCTCAAGTAGGCCTCCAGGCCCGGGCCATCGTTAAAGCTAATCGAGATTGCCTGGAGGTGAGGTAGCCAGGGCTTCAGGGATCCCCACAGTTGCTCGAATGACCTCTGACGACCGATGCAGGTGTGGATCTCCACTGCCTGAATGCCCAACTCGAGCAAAGGCGGCAACACCTCTGCCAAAGCAACTTGATAGCCGCAGGTGGCAATGCGCCGGTGGGGGCAAACCGGCTCACAGCGCCCACAGCCATAGCACAGCTCTGCCTGAATGTGGACTTGGGCAGGAAGGGCTGCCGGTGTCAAAGCATGGGGAGGACAGACGGCCAGACACGGCTGGGGGCAGTCGGCAGGACAGACCGGAGCCGTCAGCACCGCCTTACGGAAGTGCACATCTTCCCCGTCATTGACACTGACCATCACCCAAGGGGAGCGCGCCCGGGGATCTTCGGCTTGGGCCCATTGGATCCCTTGTTGAGCAGCCCGCACAATGGCGGGATCGGCAGCGACGTCAATGCAATCTGCCCCAGCCAGCGTGTAGAGAAAAGCCAGCTCGCGAACCGAGGGCAAGTGGTGAAAACTTGCGCCACAGATCAGCTTAAACCAAGTACCCTGTTGCAGCGAGGCGGTTGGCAAGGTCACAGGTGAGAGAAGCCGCTAGCAGGATGGTTCTGAGCTGCAGGCCATCTATCTGAGATGGTAGCAGAGAATTTTCCAGGATCCTGAGAAGATGCTCAGGCGCTTTGCAGAGGTTGCCAGCGAATGGAGCGCTCTCGGCCCAGCTCCACGACAAATTTGACCCCCTTGTCTTCCCGGCTCAGCTTCACCAGGTAAGAGAGTTCCTGTTGGCTGAGCACATGCCCCTCGTAAAACCAAAACACCAATCCTTTCGCCTTCGCGGGCAAGGTGGCTCGATACTGCTCGATCAACGCCGGGAAAAAATAGGTGCGCCGCTCCGATTTGCCCAGCGTGGCAGGCCGTACCCCATGACTGCACGTCAAATAGCTCGCCAGATCTCCGATTCCTTTGCTGGAGAGCGTGACCACCTCATACCCGGCTCCGCGCAGCCGCCGCAGGTAATGCCCTTCGGATCCCCCTTCTGGGGTCACAAAGATGGCCAGAGCCCCAGATTGCTCCAGTTGCTGCACAAACCGTGCGCCTGAGCCGACCAGCAGCATAGGAAGAACTCCATTACTCGTCTAGAGTTGGACAAGCAGCTTGCTCGAGCTTAATTGTAACGGGATTACGCCTCAGGCTGAGGATAAAAGCTGCCGATAGAACCCATAGATGGATACCTGCTCAGCTTTCGGGAAGAGGGGAAAAGGACTGGACACTCCCCCGGTTGGAAACCGGAGGCTTTACGCGGCTGTTCGTAAAGAAGAAGAGTTAAGATAAAGACAATCTGCTGGCAATCCTCCAACAACAGCCAGCGGACAAAAGCGGACGGATCCCCCTCAGCCAAGTAGAGAACGGGTTGGCGATGGCTCCTTCCGCTGTTTAGACGGTGAGGATGGATGAACCTCTCATGCGACGACGCAAGCTATTGACTTTGACCGTGGCTGGGTTCATCCCAGGATCCCTTAGCTTGGTAGGAGAGCAACGAGCAATGGCTCAACAGACCTATCCCGTCACCAAAACCGATGCCGAATGGCGGCAACTGCTCACCGAAGAGCAGTACTATGTGCTGCGCCAGGAGGGCACGGAGCCTCCTTTCCGCAATGCCTACTACGACAACAAGGCCGCAGGCATTTACGTCTGTGCCGGCTGTGGGCAGGAGCTGTTTTCCTCGGCAGCCAAGTACGACAGTGGCACCGGTTGGCCCAGCTTTTGGGAGCCGATTGCTCCCCATGTGATCGGTACCAAGACGGATTGGAAGTTGTTCGTGCCCCGCACAGAAGTGCACTGCTCTAACTGCGGTGGGCATCTGGGGCACGTGTTTCGGGATGGCCCCCCGCCCACGGGTTTGCGCTACTGCATGAACTCTGCTGCCCTCAAGTTCATTCCGGCCACCACCTAGAAACCCTCTTGGCTCCGGACAGAATTGAGCCGCCTGTCTGGGTGAACTGATGTCCGACTACACCTTCCTGGATGCCGCTTCGATTTTGCTGCGGGAGGGCCTGGAGGCTCTCCTGGTGTTGGTGGCGCTGCTGGCGCTTTTGGGCAAGAGCGGGCAGTCGGCTCAGCAGCGCTGGGTGTGGCTGGGAGGATCCGCAGGCTTGCTGGCAGCGGTGATGCTGGGTCTGCTGGTGAAGCTGTTTTTCCAGCAGTTGCTCACCCACACGCGGCAAGAGGTGCTGGAGGGGATCACTGGGCTGGTGGCGGCAGGCTTGTTGTTTTCGGTCAGCCTTTGGTTGCACCGCCGGGCTGCAGTGGCTTCTTGGCAAACCTTTGTGCAAGAACAAGCGCAGGCGGCACTGGCCACCGGCCAGGTTTTTTCTTTGGCTTCCCTGGCGTTTATGGCGGTGTTTCGCGAGGGGGCGGAAACGGTGTTGTTTTATGTGGGGTTGGCCCCCGCCCTGCCGGCAAAAGAATTTTGGCTGGGGATCGGACTGGGATCCCTGATGTTGGTGGGGGTGGCGATCCTGCTGCTGCAGGTGGGGCTGAGATTGCCGCTGCGAGCTTTTTTCCGGGGCCTCAGTCTGCTGGTTTTCTATTTGGGCTTTAAGTTTCTGGGTAGTGGCCTGCACGCTTTGCAGGTGGCGGACTGGCTGCCGGTCACCCCTCTCATCGGGATCCCAAAGTTGCGCTGGCTGGGCCTGTATCCCACTTGGCAGACGCTGCTCCCCCAACTGGTGCTGCTGGCGCTAGCCTTTGTCTTGTGGGTTCGGGCTCATTCGGCCCAAAAACTTTCTTCGTGAAAAGACGCTCCTGCAAAGGCGGTGGGGATCCCATCGACCTTCTGGAGAGTTCCGATCCTAGCTTCGATGGATGGCAGCCAAAAGTGGCCTTCTAGCCGCGAAGGGCAAAGCCTACCGGCAAGGATCCGGCAGGCTGGTGAATCTGGCTAGGGATTCCCAGCAGCAAACCCCGTCGATCGCTACGCAATCAACCGAGATCATCTGCAGGGCTCCCAGGAACTAGGTGTCGTAAACCCGGCACTCGACGGCATCTGGGTTTTCGGCGCAGTGCTGCTCCAGGCTGCTGGGAGTTTTGGGCTGGTGGCTGCGGGCTGCCAGCACCTCCTCAACGGCATCCCAAGCGGCACGGCAGTGGGGATCCCCTTCGCCGTACTCAGAGCAGACGTTGCGAGCATTTTCCAGTTCTTTGGCGATGACTTCAGACAGTCCCATGGTCTCAAGGCTCCTTTAGACTAGATGGGGCCGATGGCCCGCTGGATAGCCGATTGACGCAGGTCAGCAGGGATCGGATGTGGCTGAGGATCAACTGGTGGGAACCAGCCAATCCAAGTGGGGAATGAGTCCAGGATAATGACCCTGTGTCAATCGAATTGAACACGTGCATACATTACCTATTCTAGACAGGGGCGCCGGCGAGGTGCAGCCACCCTTTTGCGATCTCTTTGGGATCGCAGGGATCCCTTAGGCGTCAAACAGTTGCCCGATTTGTTGCCGCACCTGCTCTGGGGATCCCTGATAGCGCACCCGTCCTTCGGAGAGGAAAATTACTCCGTCCGCCCATTCCAGTTCCGCCAGCCGATGGGTGACCCAGAGGGCGGTGATGCCCTCTTGATCCACCAGTTGACGGATGCAGCGCAGCAACTCCGCCTGGCTGTCGGGATCCAACAGAGCGGTCGGCTCGTCCAAAAGCAGCACTTCGCTGCGTCGGGCCAAGGCCCCCGCCACCGCCACCCGTTGCTTCTGTCCGCCGCTGAGGCCGTGGATGGGCCGGCGGATCAGGTGCTTGAGTCCCACCTGTTCCAAGGCTGTTTCCACCCGCCGGTGAATTTCCGCCCAAGCCAGAGCCTCTGCCCCCAAGCCAAAGGCCACATCGGCCCCCACTGTGGGCATGAACAGTTGGTGATCCGGGTTTTGAAACACATAGCCCAGCCGACCACAAATTTCCAGGTGACCTGAAAGAGGCTGGGGATGGGTCAGGGATCCGGACAACAGTTGTAACAGGGTGGACTTGCCGCTGCCATTGGGCCCCAACAGCATCCACAACTGGCCCTTGGGAATGGCAAAACTGCACCCCTGCAAGACCGGCGGACGTTCCGGCCAGGCAAAGGTCAAGCTCTCCACCCGAATGGCCACCTCAGACATGGGGATCCCTGGCGGTAGAGAGAAAAGAGCTGTCCTCAGCCTTGCAACTGGGCCAAAAAACCGGGACGGGCTCCCATGGGGCTGGCGCCACCCGACTTAGAGGTCATTTGCACACCACACAGCTCGCCGGTGAGCAGGAACACCTTTTTGCCGGTGCGGTCGCAGGTCAGCTCCAAGCTCTGAGGGGAGCCGTTCTGCAAAGCATTGACTATGCTTTGGTAGGCCCGGTTGGCCGCTTCCTCCTCTTTTTGGTGGACAACGATGGGGGCAGGGTTCCCTTTCAGAAGCAATTCCAGAGTATACATGGCTGACCGTTGCGTAGTGGGCCGTGGATAGGGGACGCCATCCTTTTCCAGTATTGCAGGTTGAGCCAGGGTACCGGCAGGATCAAAAAATGACGGGGGAACTTCCCTCGCCAGCTTAGGCCAAGCTCCCGCCGAGAAAAGGCAGCAGGCTGATCAGCAACAGGCCCAAGGTGGCCAGGGATCCGGCCAAAAAGGAGAGGGATCGCCCGATGGGGATGTCAGCGATGTAGAAGAAGTTGTAGAGCAGCCGTGCCAGCAGAAACACCCCACACAGCACAGCTACCCCTTCGTCGCCGCTGAGGCCAAAAGACCAGGGATCCGGGTGAGGGCCGGTGATGTAGGCGATCAACGCCGCTGAGGCAAACATCCCAAAAGTCTCAAACCCGTTGGCATGGGCCCAGGTGGCCCGCTGGCCGTAGGGGGGTAGCCTATCGAACATAGCCCGAGGCGCATGCAGGTCGTAGCCGACGCGGGCCCGCGCATAGCCCACCACCCCCATGGGCAAGTAGACCAAGAGCATGGCTGCCGCGATGGAGAAGAGGGGAACGGCTGCGAGAGGAAGACTTGGCAACATACAGACAGGCAGAAGAGTGGAAAAAGCCCGACTTGGGTAGGGGCTACTGCTGAGAAAAATAACACCCAGACGATTATCCTATCGGACTTGCGGCCTGAGCAGAAGCTGGAATGCTCGACCTAGGAGATCCTGCGGATTTGTCGGCGGCGCTCCTCATACTCAGCGCGGGTGATCAAGCCTTGCTGCAACTGACTTTGCAACTGCTGCTCGGGATCCCGGACTTCCCGATCTTGCGCACTGGTCCAGTCCAGCTCGATGAGATCCCGGTTGAAGCGAAAATCGAAGTCCTCATTGGTCATGGTGAGCAACCATAGCCCTTCCAGCAGGCAGAGCGCTCGTAGCCCATAGCTGAGGATCTGCAGGGGAATAGAGGGAACCAACACCATCAGCCCCACCAGCAAGTACACCCAGCCCCAGCGCTTGTGGCCCATGTAAAAACGCTGCAGCCCTGGGATCAGCACCCCCAGCACTGCCAGCCAGCCGGCTGCCTCGCGAACCAAGCGCTGACGTTTTTGAAGAGGGGTATCGGAGCCCTCGCTCTCGGCCATACCCTGCCCCACCTACACGTGCCACCAGGCTAGCGCAGTTTCCCAGGGCTTGGCAGAGGGGGAGGGAACACCAGCTCCAGGTTGGGCAAGCAACTGCCGCGTATACTTGATGGGGGCAGATCGGAGGGCAAAGATGGCAGAGCGGGAGCTGGCGGTGGCGATCCTGGCAGCGGGCAAGGGCACCCGCATGCGGTCGCAATTGCCCAAGGTGCTGCACAAGCTGGGATCCCTGTCTTTGATCGAGCGGCTGCTGCGCACGGTGCTGACCTTAAAGCCCCAGCGCTGTTTGGTGATCGTGGGTTACGGGCAGGAGCAGGTGCGACAGACCCTGCGGGAGTACCCGGTCGAATTTGTGGAGCAGGCCCAGCAACTGGGCACCGGACACGCGGTGCAGCAGCTTCTACCCGTCCTGGACGATTTTCAGGGGGATCTGCTGGTGGTCAACGGGGATGTGCCTCTGTTGCGGGTGGAAACCCTGCAGGCGCTGGTGGAACGCCACCGCCAAGTCCAGCCGGATGTGACCTTGCTCTCGGCTCAGGTGGTGGATCCCTATGGCTATGGGCGGGTGTTTTGCGATGCTCAACAGCGGATCCTGGAGTTGGTGGAAGAGCGGGACTGCACCCCGGCCCAACGGCAAAATCGCCGCATCAACAGCGGCGTCTACTGTTTCCATTGGCCGGCCCTGGCCCGGGTGCTGCCGAGTTTGGAGCGGAACAACGCCCAGCAGGAGTACTACTTAACCGATGCCGTCAAGCGGGTGAGCAAAGCCATCGCCCTGGATGTTGCCGACCCGCAAGAAATTGTGGGCATCAACGACCGCCGCCAACTGGCCCAGGCCCACCAGATTTTGCAGGATCGCCTCAAGGAAGCTTGGATGGAAGCCGGGGTCACCTTTGTGGATCCCGAGAGCAGCAGCCTGGAAGAGACGGTGGAATTGGCCCCCGATGTGGTGATCGAAGCCCAAACCCACCTGCGCGGGAGGTGCCGCATCGGGCCGCGCACCCGCCTGGGGCCGGGCAGTTGGATCGAGTCCAGCACCATCGGCTCCGATTGCCACATTCTCTACTCGGTGGTCAGCCACAGCCAGATTGGGGATCGCGTCTGGGTAGGCCCCTACGCCCATGTGCGTCCCCACAGCCAGATTGGCGACGGCTGCCGCATCGGCAACTTTGTGGAAGTTAAAAACACCCAGATTGGCTCCCACACCAACGCCGCCCACCTGGCCTACCTGGGTGACGCCAAGCTGGGATCCCAGGTCAACATCGGCGCCGGCACGATCATCGCCAACTACGACGGCCAGCAGAAGCACTTCACAGAAATCGGCGATCGCAGCAAGACCGGCGCCAACTCGGTGCTGGTGGCCCCCCTCAAGGTGGGATCCGATGTCACCATTGCCGCCGGCTCCACCATTCCTGCCCGCTACCCTGTGCCTGACGACTGCCTGGTGATTGCCCGTGCCTACCCGGTGGTCAAGCCCGGCTGGCGACCGGGGAGCGCTGCTGCTGAGCGCCAACAGCCTCTACCCACGGGATCCCTCAAGATCTACCCCCTACGCCTGCTGCCCGGCCAAGACCTCAAGCAGGAGCTGGAGCGCTTTGCCCGCCAACAACCTTTGCAGGCAGCCTTTGTCCTCAGCGCCGTCGGCAGCCTCAGCCAAGCCACCCTGCGCCTGGCTGACCAAACAGAGGATCACCTCTTGTCGGAATGCCTGGAGATCCTGTCCCTGAGCGGATCCCTGTGCCCGGACGGCGTCCATCTCCATCTGGCTGTTGCCGATGCCCAAGGCCGAACTTGGGGAGGGCACCTGCGCCCCGGCTGCCTCATCTACACCACCGCCGAGATTGTCCTTGCCGACAGCCTGGAGTACCGCTTCTCCCGTCAGCCGGATCCGGCCACCGGCTACTTGGAGCTGCACATCCAAAAGGTGGCAGAAGCAACCCCGCCCTCTCCCCAGAGGGCAGATGAGACAACGGCGGGGATCCCTTCTTGCCCGCCGTGAGCCGCGAGCGGCTGTAGATAGACGGTATAATGGCCAACATCTAGCATTGAGTCATCAGCACCTCGTTTGGCAATCAAGGGTTGCTGAATAAACTCGGCGATTGGGGGTACCCGGCCATGCCCCGAATGACCACTGCAGATGAGCTGCTGGCAAACTATGCCGCCGGCGAGCGCAACTTTCAAGAATCCAACCTGGTGGGCGTGGATCTGGTACGCGCCACCCTGCAGGGGGTGAATCTGAGAGGGGCCAACCTTTCCTTTGGCAAGCTGAGCGGGGTTAACTTGCAGGAGGCGGATCTGCGTGGAGCCGATCTCAGCTCCGCCAACCTGATGGGGGCCAACCTGCGCGGTGCCAACCTTTGGGAAGCCAACCTCATTGGCGCCGATCTCAGCTTTGCCGATTTGCGGGAAGCCAACTTGCACGGGGCCTACCTGTGGGAAGCCAAGTTAACCCGTGCGCAACTGCAGGGATCCGACCTGAGCGGGGCAAAAATAGGCGGAGCGGTGCTGACCGGTGCCGACCTAAGCGGCGCCATCCTGCCCGATGGCACAGTGCGGCCCTGGCCTGCTCCGTCGGCCAGCAAGGCAGAATAGAACTGTTGCGACGGGATCCCTCATGTTGCTGCTGTTCCACTTGGTCTTGACGGTGCTGCTGGCTTTGGGAGTGGCAGTCCTGGCCGGACAAAACCCCACTCCCCTGACCGTCCATTTTTTAATGTGGCGCTCGGTGGAGCTGCCGCTGGGATTGCTCATCGCCGCGGCCATCGGCCTGGGGCTGTTGACGGCGGGGCTGGGCTCTCTTCTTTGGCCGGGGCGCAGTTTTTCTCTGACTGCCCGCCAGCTCCAGGAACGGCTGCAGCAACTGGAAAGGCAGGATCAGCCGCCTGCCTAGAGCGCCATCTTTCGGGAGTTGCCCTGGCCTTTGGGGTTTGAGTCCGGGATCCTGTCCGATTTGGGTAGGTTATCCGGCTGCCGGGTTGGCGCACGCCTTTAAGATAGGGCGTAAGCTGAGAAAGGATCCTTATGGCACCAGCGGCGCAAGCACGAGTAACCACCATGCCTCATTCTCAAGCTTCTTCTCCGAACACCTTCCCCGAAGATCCCCGCGCCCTGCGCAAGGCTCTGCGCAGCTCCAGCACCTACTTTGCCAAGGGGTTTGAGGAGCACAAAGACCAGGCCCAACGGGAGCTGCAAACCACCTACAAAAGCCCTCTGGTGGAGCAGATCCGCGCCCAATCTTACCGCTATCAACAGGGGGATATCACCATCCATCTGGCCAAGGCGTTTGGCTTCTGCTGGGGGGTGGAACGGGCGGTGGAATATGCCTACGAGGCGCGGCGCCGCTTTCCGGATCGCCAGATCTGGATCACCAACGAGATCATCCACAACCCTCTGGTCAACCGCCACCTGCAGGAGATGGGGATCCGCTTTGTGGAAAAAGGCCCCGACGGCAACAAGGACTTTTCCCAGATCCGGCCCGAGGACGTGGTGATCTGGCCTGCCTTTGGGGCCAGCGTATCGGAGATGGCGTTTTTCCGGTCGCAGGGCAATGAGATCGTCGATACCACCTGCCCCTGGGTGTCCCGCGTCTGGAACCAGGTGGACAAGCACCGCGCCGCCCAATTCACCTCTGTCATCCACGGCAAGTACAACCACGAAGAAACCGTGGCCACCAGCTCCTTTGCCCAAAAATATCTGGTGGTGCTGAACCTGGAAGAAGCGCAATGGGTCGCCCGCTACATTTTGCAAGGCGGAGATGCGGCAGAATTTCGGCGGCGCTTCGGCAAGGCCACCTCTCCCGGCTTCGATCCGGATCGGGATCTGGAGCGGATTGGCATCGCCAACCAAACCACGATGCTGGAAGGGGAAACCCGCGCCATTGCCAAGCTGTTTGAGACCACCATGCTGCGCAAATATGGCCCCCAGGAGCTGGACAACCACTTCATGAGCTTCAACACCATCTGCAACGCCACCCAAGAACGGCAGGACGCCATGTTCGAGCTGCTGGAGCGGCCCTTGGACGTGGTGGTGGTGATCGGCGGGTTCAATTCCTCCAATACCACCCACCTGCAGGAAATTGCCCTGGCCAAGGGGCTGCCCTCTTTCCATATCGATGGCCCCGACTGCATCCAACCCCCCAACCGCATCCGCCACAAGCCCCTCCACCAAGACCCAATTGTTACCGAGGGTTGGTTACCCGATGGGCCGGTGCAGATCGGCATCACGTCTGGCGCCTCTACCCCAGACCGGGTTGTGGAAGCGGTGATTCTGCGCATCTTTGCCCTACGTGAAGAACCCCAGCGGATCCCTAGCTAACTGGGTGATGACGGGATCCCTTTCCTCTTCCCCCTAGAGCCACTTTGGCGTGCTCACCACCCTTTTTCAGGTTTATCTCCCCCTGCTGGGCTGGACGCTGCTGGGGTTTGTCCTCCAGAAAAGGCTGCCCACCGGCTGGAAGCGTTGGCTGGATCCCCACGTTCTGGGCCGGTTCATGTTCTGGGTGGGGGTGCCCCTGGGCACAATTGGATTTATCCAGAAGGCGGATCTCTCCGGCCAGATCTGGGTGGCCCCTTTGGTCTGCTGGCTGGCAACCGGGCTGGGGTTTGCCCTGGCCAACGCCTGGCTAAGATGGCAACACCATGCCTGGCAGGGAAAGAACGAGCGGGATCCCTGGCTTTGGAGCAGAGCACGGCGAGGAAGTTTTTATCTGGCGGCCACCTTGGGGAATAGCGGCTATTTGGGTTACCCCATCTGTCTGGCGGTGGCCGGGAGCGCCTACTTCGGCTGGGCTTTGTTCTACGATTTGTTGGGTACGCTCTTTACGGCCTATGGGCTGGGGGTGTGGGTGGCCAGCCGCCACAGTCCCTCTCGCCCTCGTCCCCGGCAAACAGCGATCCGACTGCTGAGCAGCCCCACCCTTTGGGCCTTCTTTGTCGGCTTGGCCTTGGCTCGCCAACCCCTGCCGGGGTGGCTCTCTCAAGGCTTGGTTGCCTTTGCCTGGAGCACGATTCCCCTGAGTCTGATCATCTTGGGAATGCGGCTGGCTCAAGTGAAGCGCTGGGGATCCTTTTTCCCTGCCGCAGTGGCCCTCTCGATCAAAATCCTGCTCGTGCCTCTTTTGGTAGGGATCGGCCTCGCCTTTACCCCTTATCCATCCTTGGCCAAGCTGGTGCTGACCCTGCAGGCGGGCATGCCCCCCGCTATCGCCACCCTGGTGCTTACGGAAGAATACAATCTGGATCGGGAGCTCACCGTAGCCGCCTTGGCCGTGGGCTACTTGGCGGCTCTGTTCACCTTGCCCCTTTGGCTGTGGTTATGGGGATTCTAGTAGGCCAAGTGAGAGAGGGTCTGCTCCAGGTAGCGATGCACCAGACGATCCAGCTCCGCCTCCTGGCTGGGCAGCTCCCGCCCCTGCAGCCATCCTCGAAACCCTGAGCTTTCCACAATGGCCTGCCGCAACGGCTTCCAGACGGCTTGCTCGCGCAGGGCTGCATCGGGTCTGAGAGTAGAACTGGTCATGAGAGGAAAGAGAAGAGGGTGAACAGGAGTGATTCACCTTCAGAATAGCTTGGATCCCGGTTGGCTTTGGCTACCTAGGATACAAATCTCCCCTCTCCCTCTGGGAGAGGGGCCGGGGGTGAGGGTCATCCCTCTGGGAGAGGGGCCGGGGGTGTTCGCGCTAGCGGCGCGGAGCGCTTGGGTCATCCCTCTGGGAGAGGGGCTGGGGGTGAGGGCAAAGAGCCCACAAGCCCAGGGATCCCTAAACAAACAATTGGCTGCGCTGTTCGACCCGCAAAGTTGGCCCCAAGGCATTGAGCAGCGAGACGCCGTAGCTACGGGTAATGATGCGGCTATCCAAAATGGCCACCCATCGGGTCGGCGAGCTGGAGTCTTGGCCCGCATGCAGGTTTTGCCGCAGGGGCGCGACGGCCCGTTGCAACTGGGCAGCGGCCACCGGCAAAAGGTACTGACGGAACCAGTCCTGCTGAGTGCGTTGCAGATGGTGCACCCGTCCGGCCACCCTGGGATCTTCCACAGAGGGAAAAGGCAAGGTGACGATGGCCAGCAGCTCCGGGCAGGGCAGGCTGGCCTTGTGGTGCAGCCAGTGGAGCCAGTCGCAGACCAAGATCCCTCTTTCTCCCGGAGATAGGCTGTTCACCCGCACCCGCGAGCCGAATTCGGCGGCCAAAGCCGCACCCACCTGTGCCTGCAGGGGCCGATCCGATACCAACACCGCCACAAAGCCTTGCGTCTGAGGGATCAGCTTTTTCAGCTCTTGCAGCAGGTGATCTCGAAATAGAGGGTTGTTGGGCAAAGGCAGGCGCGGCAAGTAGAGGCAAAGCTCCGCCTCGCCGGAACGTGACCAACTTTCGCCTGAGGCAAATCGCAACGGCGTCAGATCCGGCAAGCCCAACCGTTGCCGATAGGTTGCTGCCTGACGATCCAGATCCAGCGCTTCCCCAATAATGACCACCGGCTGTGTGGCCCAAATGGGTGCCAGCCGATCGTGCAGAGCTGTCGGGCTGTGGTGAAGGGTGAGGCGACCGGTTTCTCGGTCGGTTTCCGCCCACCAGATCCAACTGGAAACAGGATCCCTGAGCCGCCGGCGGATCTGATCCCAAGGATCCGGCAACCAGCCGGGGTAGCCCACCAGCAAAGACAGCGCAGCATCCAGGTGAACCTGTTCATCCGCATGCAGCAGGCAGCGGCAAAGCGGTCGCCGCAAAAGCCGCAGAGCCAAATTGACCTGCGCCTGAGAAAGCTGCTCAGCTTCGGCGGGGAAGATCTGCCGGAGCTGCTGCCAGTGGCTGGCTTCCAGGGTCACCGTCAGCGCTTGGTAGGCCCAATCTTCCAAGTCTTCGGCTCCATCGAGGATCAGAGGGATCCCCGTTGGCACTTCCGAGGTATCTTTTCTCAGGCGAGCCTGCAGCCAATCCAGGGGATCCACCAACAGCAGCCCCCGAAAATCGGGCTCCGGCCAGCGGTCTTTTTGCAGGACGGGCTTGTGCAACTGCAGGGTCTGTTGTAGCCAGGGGATCTCTTCCCCCAAGATTTGCGCCTGCACGGGCGCCGGAGCGCAGAGCAACGTGGCATCCGGCCACATCAGAGCCGGCAGCAGATAACTGAGGCGGTGCTGGCCCCCAGCAGGCACCTGAATCAAGGTGCTGCGACCCAACCGCAGCCCCCGCGCCACCATGCGGGCCATCGTCAACTGATGGGGCCACACAGCTTCGGGAGACTGCCGCAAAAGCTGCCGCAACTGTTGGTGAACCTCAACTTCGATCACAATCAGTACACCGGGGGTCTGCCACAGACGATAGGGTGAACTAGCCTATTCTAGGGTAGGAAAGAAAGCCAAATCCTATCTTTGGGGTGAGCGATGTCTGTCACACGGACGGGATCCCTGCTGTTGGATCGCTCTGACTGGGGCCGCCTGCGCCTGCAAGGATCCCCGGGCTTGGATTATTTGCACAGCCAGAGCACGCAAGATCTGAAAGCCCTTAAGCCCGGCCAAGGGGCGGATACGGTTTTCGTGACCTCCACCGCCGGCATTCTGGATTTGGCAACGGTGTACGTGGAAGAAGCAGACTGCTGGATCTGGACTTCACCCCAGCGGCGCAGCCTGCTGATGCAGAATTTGGGGCGTCTGTTGCCCTTTGTGCGGGGGGCAAAGTTGGAAGATGAGACCGACCAGACCTTTGGCTTTGGGTTAATCGGCCCGCAGAGCCAGGCCCTCTTGGAGCAGGTGGTGGGCCCAGAAGGGATCCCAACCAGACCTTATGAGCACCGCCGCGTGGAGATCCAAGGGATCCCTGTCCATCTGGCTTGTGGCACGGGCCTTGCCCAGCCGGGATTTACCCTCTGGGGGGCTAGCGAACACAAAGCTGCCCTTGCCGAGCGCCTGCTCCAAGCCGGAGCGGAGCTGGCCCCACCTGAACTTTGGGAAGTCCTGCGCCTGGAGGCCGGTCGCCCCGCCGCCGACCGAGAACTCACCCCCGACTACAACCCCTTGGAAGCTGGTCTGTGGCACGCCATTTCCCTCTCCAAAGGGTGCTACATCGGCCAGGAAGTCTTGGCCAAGCAAGTGACCTACAAACGCATCCGCCAAACTCTGTGGGGGATCCGCGTCCAAGGAGAAGTCCTGCCCGGCACAGCGATTTTGCGGCAGGGGGAAAAGATTGGGCTGCTGACCAGTGCCGGCCCCGCTGCAGCGGGATCCCTGGGATTGGGATATGTGCGCACCAAGTTCGAGCCTGCCGAAGGCTTGCCAGTGGAAGTAGGCCCTGTGCCAGGGATCCTCACCCGCCTGCCCTTTCTGAGCTTTCCGCCTGTTGTTTAACCTTCGAGGAGTTCAGCGGGGAGCTCCAAGTCCCGTGCTCTGCCCAAACGGTGAACGTCGAGATACCTGGACTCTGGCATTCCCCCTGGCACGCTAGGCCAACAAAGGGGTTGAGCCAGACTACATAGTCATTCAAATAGCAATGAAACCTTTCTCTACGTCGTTACTGCCGCGCAACGCTGTCGCGAACGCGCAGCTCCCCTCTCCCTCTGGGAGAGGGGCTGGGGGTGAGGGGCCGTTGGTTTACCAACTGCGGGGCTACCCAAAGCCCGCACTCATGCTGACGCCTAGAGTGCGGGTAGTTTACTTGCTTCCCCTGCTCGCCAACCCGGCGGGCGGCGGCTCGAATGGTGGGATTGGGCGGGTTGGGAAGTGCCCCGGGACAGCTAAGGGAAACTCCATCGTTGGCAATGGCCGGAAAAGCCCAACAGGGATGTGGGAAAGCCGGCGCCGTACCGCTTGCAGTCGGTGACGGGAGAATGTCACGATTGTTTTTAGGATCGTTCGGGTTGACGCGGGGCAGCAAGTGAGCTGGACATGGCTATAAAAGAAGAGGTTTTTTTTGAGGGTGGCCCTCACAGTGGCGATTTGGTGTTGAACTCCTTCATCGGGGCCACGCTGGTCGGCCTGCCTTTGTTTGTGGGAGCACTGGTGCGCAAGCTCTGGGTACACTACCGGATTACCAGTCGCCGCATCACGGTGATCGGCGGCTGGGGCGGCAAGGAGCGCTCTGACGTGATCTACAGCGAGATCGCCAAGGTGGTCATCGTGCCACGGGGCTTGGGCGTCTGGGGAGATATGGTGCTCACCCTCAAGGATGGCAGCCGCTTGGAGATGCGGGCCCTGCCTCGCTTCCGCGAAATTTACAACTATATCAACGAGCGGATCGACGAAAAAGCCAAGCAGGTGAGCGGCCCGATTGGCCAAAAACGCCGTCTTGTCAAGTCCTGACCGTGCCTATCCCTTCCCGTGGCCGTCGTCCCCACTCTCCCAAGCCGGGATCCTGCCTGGCCTGAGCGCCTGGCGCTGGTGCACGAGTACCTGATCTGGCCAGGAGGATCGGAAAAGGTTTTGCAGGAGCTGCTGACCTTTGCTCCGCAGGCACCTCTGTACGTCAGCCTTTTTTCGGCTCACACTTTGCCGCCGACTTGGCAGAAGCTGTCGATTCACACTTCTTTTCTGCAGGGCTGGGCCAGGTGGCTGGGGGTGCTGCGCCGCAACTACCATGGTCGCCTCAAGTATCTGCTGCCCTGGATGCCCTTGGCCTACGAGAGCTTCGATTTCTCCGCCTATGACTGTGTGATCTCCAGCAGCCATGCCTTTGCCAAAGGGATCCTGACAGGGGCCTCAACGCTGCACCTGAGCTACATCCACAGCCCCACCCGCTATCTCTGGGAAAACCGGGAACTCTACCTGGAACGGGCGGGGATGCGGGCCCTACGTCCTACTTATGCGATCAGCCAATGGCTTTTGCACCGCTTGCGCCAGTGGGATTTTGTGGCGGCCCAACGGCCAGATCTGTTGATCGCCAACTCGCAGCACATCCGCCGCCGCATCGCCAAGCTCTACCGCCGCGAGGCGGTCGTTATCTATCCGCCGGTGCCGCTGCAGGGGTTCGAGCCGGTGGCGGATCCCAGAGCCGACTACGACCTGGTGGCGGGGCGGTTGGTGCCCTACAAACGGGTGGATCTGGCCATTGCGGCCTGTGAACGGCTGGGCCGCCGCCTGCTGATCGTGGGGGAAGGGCCGGAGCTGCCGCGACTTCAGCAACTGGCAGGGCCACGAGTCGAGTTTTTACCCCACCAGCCCCAAGACCGTCTGCAGGAGCTGCTGGCCCACTGCCGGGTGCTGCTGTTCCCGTGGGAGGAAGATTTTGGCCTGGTGCCGGTGGAGGCACAAGCCTGTGGCCGCCCCGTGGTCGCTCTCGACCGAGGCGGCACCCGCGAGACCGTCGTCCACGGCCAAACTGGGATCCTCGTTCCCGAGGCTAGCGTGGAAGCGTTGGTGGAAGGGCTGCGCCAGGCAGATCGTCGGGAATGGGATCCGCAACAGATTCGCGCCCACGCCCTGCAATTTGCCCCGCAGCGATTCCATGCCCAACTGGGATCCCTGCTGCGCTGGGCCTGGCCCCGTTTTCAGGCGGGAGAGCCGCTGCATCCCCGAGAATGGAGCGCTTAGTAGAGCCGCCGCTGCACAAAAGCCGGCAACTCGATGCGGCTGCGACTACCCCCTTCTCCCCCGGCCCGTGCAGAGGCCAAGGCGGAGCGTCTTAGGAGCTTTTCCGCCCGATCCTGCCGTTCCTCGAGGGTCAGAGTCGGGATCCCGCCGGCGGGCGTTCTCCCAGTTGTGGGGCGGACGGTGGTTGGGGAGGGAGCAGGCTGCTCAGGCGCCCGTTCCTGGTCGGGCCAGCGGTGCGCAGCACCAACCGGACGGCCAGACCTGGCCTCGACAGCCGCAGGTTGAGAGGGAGCCGACTGCCGCAGGGCGGCCAGTTGCTCCTCCAGCTCCTGGTTACGCTGCAGCAATAGGGCCACCTCTTTTTCCTGAGTTTGCGCGTAGGCGTGGGCCTGCACACACTCGGTTTTCAAAGCCATCACCTGCTGCTGCAACTTCTCGATCTGTTTTTGGCTGACCAGATGGTGGGCCTCGGCCAGTTCCCGCCCTCGCCGGAGTTCCTCCAGGGTTTCTCGGGTGGGTCGCTGGTCCAGCTCTTGCATAAGCTGATCCCGCTCGGCCCGCAGGGCGTCGAGCTCACGGGTGAGAGCCCGCACCTGCTCTTCTAGGGTTAGGATCCGCTGGGCCTGCAGAGGCTCTACCTCGCCGCTGGGATCCACCGGGGCTGCTGCCGAGGGTGGCTCTTGGCGCAAGGCCTGGAGTTCTGCTTCCAGCCTGGCAATTTGCTGGGCCTGCTCCGCCTGCCGCTGCTGGCTCTGCTGTAACTCTTCCAGGAGAGTGGCCCGCTCCGCTTTGGCAAAAGAGGCTTGTTGGCGCAGGTGCTCCAGCTCCGCTTGCAGGCGCGCCCACTGCTCCGGGGTAGGGCGTTCCTCCAACTGGCAAATCTGCTGCCGGGCCGTGGCCAGCTCGGCCTCGAGGTGGGCTTTTTCGCCCTCCAGATGGGTTTGCAGACGTTGCCACTCCGCTTCGGCCTGGCGGTGGGCAGCTTCCAGCTCCGTCCGCAGGGTTTCCAATTCCTGGGCAGAAGGCCGACCGGCCAGCTCCTGGATTTGCGCCTGCAACTGCGCCTTTTCCTCTTCCAGCTCTTGTACACGGAGCTGCAATTGGGCTTGTAAAAGCTGCACCTGCGGCAACTTGACGGCGTATTCCGCCAATTGGCCGGCCTGCTGTTTCAGCTCTAGGAGCTCCTGCTGCAGTTGGTAAAAGCGGGCCGGATCGACGCGCCGCTGCAATTCTGTCTTGAGGGTTTCGATTTCCGTCTGGCTGGTTTGCAACTGCTGCTGCAGAATGTGGTAGTGCTCCAGCGTTGGACGGCGCTCCATTTCCCACAGGAGATTCTGCAGTTCTTCGATGTGCTGTTGCTGCAGTTGAAAAGCCTCTAGGGTAGGACGTTGTGCCAGCCGCTCTCGCTCTTCTTGACACGCCTGCAAAGCTTGATCCCGCTCTTGAATCTGGGCCTGCGCTTCCAGCAGTTGACGTTCCAAGCGATGGGTACACTCAATCTGCTGCAACGACAGCGCCTCCGATTCTGCCAGGGATCGCTCCAGGCTGCGCACCCGCGCCCGCAAAGCCTTTAGCTCCTCTTCCCCTTCCATGACCACTGCTCGACAGGTTATGGGCCTTACTGTAGCAGATGGCCTGGGCGAAAATCCAGCTTGGCACTATATGTGGCGTAAATTTTTAGCTTTTTCCAAAACTGACGCTAAGCCTGTTGCCGCCGCTTCTATACTGGGGAGATGAGTTTTCGGGCTGAACCTTGTGATGAAGCTGGGATCCAAACCTTGGCTACTGCTGCTGGGTTTGCTGGGGACAACCCTGGCTAGTTGCGGTGCCGACGCGATCACCGCCAACACTCCTCTGCCACCTCTGATTACCAGCAGCGACATTCCGTCTGTAGTCAGCCGGGGCGGTTTTTTGGAGCTGGGGGTTTCCGTGTCGGTGCCGGGTCGGATCCCGGCGGAGCTGGCGTTTCAGGTGTCCTGGTCGGGGATCGAGGTTCAGACGCTATCGGCAGCCCAAGTCAATTGTGTGTCTGGAGAGGTGTCCTGTACAACCCGCTTCCGCATTCGCCCCCCCCTGAGCTTGACGCCCGGCTCCTACCTGCTCAGTTTGCGGGTCTTCGACCGGTTGGGGCAAAGTGCTGTGGTGAGCGGGACGGTGCTGGTGAGGGATCCCTGACAGAGGCTGCCAGCGGCCGCCCCAAGTTTGCAGGGGATCTCTTCAGGGGGGGGGAAACGCTTTGTTGTGGACATCCTCGGCGAACGCTTCCACTGCTTCTTGGATCGCCTGCCTCAAGTTGGCATAAGCCTTGGCAAAAGGTGGGATCCGCTCGCTCAGCCCCAGCAGGTCGTGGGTGACCAGAATCTGGCCGTCGCAGGCTGGCCCGGCCCCAATACCCAGGGTCGGGATCCCCACCTGGGCCGAGATTTGGGCAGCCAATTCCGCCGGCATGTGTTCCAGAACCAGGGCAAAGGCTCCGGCTTGCTCCAGGCTGAGGGCTTCCTGCCGCAGGCGCTCGGCCTCTGGAGTGGTTTTGCCCTGCTGGCGATAGCCCCCCAGTTGATGTTTGGCCTGCGGGGTGAGGCCGATATGGCCCAAAACTGGGATCCCTCGCTGTACGAGAAAGGCCACCGTTTCCACCATGTCGGGGTAGCCCCCCTCCAGCTTGACCCCGTTTACCCCTGCCTCCTTCATCAGCCGCCCTGCCGAGAGGAGAGCTTGTTCTTTGTGGACTTGATAGGTCAAAAAGGGCAAGTCGGCCACCAAAAAGGCCCGTTCCACCCCGCGACGCACCGCCTGGGCGTGGTGGATCATCTGTTCCAGGGTCAGGGGCAGAGTGCTGGTATACCCCAAGTTGGTCATGGCCAGGCTGTCGCCCACCAAGATCAAGTCGATGCCGGCCTGATCCAAAATCCGAGCCGTGGCGTAGTCGGCAGCCGTAAGGGCCACCAAGGGTTGGCCCGCCTGTTTGGCCTGGCGAAAGTGGTGAATGGATAGAGCAACCATATCCTCATGATCTCATCTGGGCTCCGCCGGTGCGGAGCACTTTCCCATCAACTGCATCCTGCGGGGGATTTGAGCAGGATATCCGGTTTGCCGCTAAGATGGTAAAGCCCTATGCAGACTGGAAGGGTGACAGAGTGGTTGATTGTGACGCTCTCGAAAAGCGTTGTGACTGCAAGGTCACCGTGGGTTCGAATCCCACCCCTTCCGTCTTCGAGCAATCCAATGGCGCTCAACGCTGCCAACGCCTGGTAGGGTCAGCACCCGGCCCTCTCAACCTCCGCCAAAGCCCCCGGCAGCCCTGGACTGGCTGGGATCCCTTGCTTTGTTAAGTCCCACCTCAGCTTACTGAAACCTGGGTTTCAGGAAGGCACCTTTGGGGATTGGCCCGGCGGGGCTTCCGAGGACTTGTCGCTTAACCGGTCTTCTTGGCTCCCATGTTCACCGCCCCTGCTCTGCAAACCCAACTGCACCCCCTTATCCGGCGTCTCTGCGAGGCGATCCTAGAGATCTGGGGATCCCACCTCACCTTGGCTCCCTATGCCCTGCCGGAGGATCTGGGCTATGTGGAGGGCCGCCTAGAGGGGGAGAAATTGCAGATCGAAAACCGCTGCTACCAAGGGGATCCCTTTCGCAAGCTGCACCTGGAGCTGGCCCAGGCCGGGCAAAGCCTGGATATTCTCCACTGCGTCATGTTTCCGCAGCCGCAGTACCCGCTGCCGCTGTTTGGCTGTGATATTGTGGCCGGCCGCGGCCAGGTGAGCGCCGCCATCGTCGATCTCTCGCCGGTCACCCCCACTTTGCCGGATCCCTATGTCCAAGAGCTGGAAGCTTTGGGAGCTCATCTCGCCCCTTTTCAAGAGCGACGCCAGTTGCCGCCGTGGGGGACGATTTTTTCCCCTTACTGTCTGTTTATCCGGCCCGGCGATGAGGCGGAAGCCGACCGCTTTTTGGATTTCGCCTGCCGTTATCTGGAAATCCACTGCCGGCTGGCGCAACAGCTCCCCCCGCAGACGGATCCCGCACAGATCCTGGCCCACTACCAAGGGCAGCAGCGCTACTGCAGCCAGCAACAGCAAAACGACCGCACCCGCCGCGTTCTAGAAAAAGCTTTTGGCCCCGCCTGGGCCGAGCGCTACATGAGCACCGTCCTTTTTGACTTGCCCCCCAGTCCTATGCCCATCTAGTGCCGTTCGCGCTACTCGAACGGAGTCCTTTCTAGACGGGATCCCCTTGCAGCCGCTGCCGGATGCTCAACGCCAATTTTTGCCCTAGGAACTCTGGCATGGTTGGAGTTGCATCCGGCCCCAGCAAGTAGAAAATGAAGCGCGCCCGTTTGCGGCGGAGCATCAGATTGAGGTTAACCACAGTCAAGTCCTCCTGCGCTAGAGCGGTCATCACCCGGTAAAACACGCCCGGCTGGTTGTCCACATCCACCAACAGCGTGGGCAGATGAAACACTGGGTCAAAATAAAAAGAAACCTGGGTGTCTTTCAAGCCGGCCTTGAGATCAAACTCCAGCGCCAAAGTTTCATGAACGGGAAACACCCCTGCCAAGCACTCGTGAATAGCCCGTTCTAGGTTGAGCTTGGTTTGGGCAGAAAGGCTGTGGCCATCGCGGGAGACGGTGACGCGGATAAACACCAAGTGCGGTGAGTAGATCTGCCCGTAAAGGTGAATGCCATGCACCGCAAGATTGAAAGCGGTGAGCACCCCAAACAGGTCGCTGAGCAGAGAAGGTCGGTTGCGATAGGCCAGACAAACCACCGTCTTGCCGCGCTCGTCCTGCATCTGTACCACGGCCTTGCGGGTTTGGTAGAGGGCATAGGCCAAGCGCAGATTTTGGGCCTGCACCTCGCTGCTGACAAACTGGCTATAAAAAGGCGGAAAGCTCTGGTTGAAGCGCTGCATGAGAGCCGTTCGCGTCAGCGGGACGGAGTCCTTGTGAGTGCTGACTTTGAGCGGCTGGGGATCCTCATGGGCAGCCCTTTCCCCTCTGGCAAGAGGAGCCACCTTCGGCTGCTGCGCTGACTGCTCGGTTGACATCGGCCTTGCCACCTGCATTGCTCCTTCTCCATCGTTCCTCAACACGCCCTAACCCAACCCCATCTATCCGTAAAATCACTGGGGCTCGAAGTGAACGTCAACGCTGTACCCAATTCTTGTTCAATACTTTTTGATTTAATCTATCTCATAAGGCTGAGCTGGACATCCAAGGAACCGCTGAGGGCCATCCCCCAATTGGGGGGAGTTGATCCCTGCGTCGCTGCTGAGCCAACAGCGTGCGCCTTCAAATCCCAGATTAACCAGGAACAATGGGGCAGGCTCTTAAAGCCTAAACGATGAATTGAGGGGAGGGCTCCAATTTCTGATGTAGAGTGCTGTATTAAGTGCTAGCCTGCTGGCGACTTGGATCACTATTCTGTTAGCCAACATTTCGGTTTTCCTTAGGTTTGTTGAAGGGATCCCTAGTGAGCACGACCGTTGCCAACCTCAGCCCGCTCTCGCCTGCCCAAGGGCCGGATCCGGCTGGGGCCTGGTGGGATCTCAACATCATTGCTGCCCCTGCCCAGGAGGATCAGATCTTTTGGCGGCTGGAGAGCTTTGGCTGTCAGGGCATGGCCAGCCAGGCCTACGGCGAAGATCGAATCAGCATTCACGCCTATTTGCCCTGGTTCCGCGCCACGCTTCTGGATTTGGCGGCTCTGGCGCTGCGCCTGCGGCAAGACGCCCTTGTTGCCGGCCAGCCCCTTCCCAAACTGCGCTGGGAACGCATAGAGGCAGAGGATTGGAGCAACAGTTGGAAGCAGCACTGGCAGCCCGAACCGGTCGGGGACAAGCTGCTCATCTGTCCGGCCTGGCTGGATCCACCCCCCCACCCCGGTCGTCTCTTGCTGCGGCTGGATCCGGGCATGGCCTTTGGCACGGGCACGCACCCCACCACCCAGCTCTGTCTGGAGTCTTTGGAGATGCGCCTGGAGAGCGGGGATCCCCTGGCGGTGACGGTGGCCGATGTAGGCTGTGGCTCGGGCATTTTGTCGGTGGCGGCGGCTCTTTTGGGGGCAAAGCGGGTGTTTGCGGTGGACATCGACCCGCTGGCGGTGCAGGCCACGCTCCAGAACCGGGATCTCAACGGCCTGACGGATCGCATTGTGGTGGCTCAAGGCAGCCTGGAGCATATTCCCGAGGTGGTGGACGGGCTGGTGTGCAACATCTTGACGGACGTGATCTTGGATATGATCCCGGAGTTTGGCCTGGTGGTGAAAAAGGGGGGATGGCTGATCCTCAGCGGTATCCTCATCGAGCAGGCCAAGTTGGTGGCGGAGATGTTGGAGGCCAATGAATGGGTGGTGGCAGCCCTCTGGCGACGGGGGGAGTGGTGCTGTCTGAACGCACGCACGACCTGAGTTCCCTGCCCCGCCTGGCCATCGACCCGGCGCAGCGGGATCCCGCTGGTGGGCTGCATTTGACCGGCCCGCAGCGGCACTACCTACAGCGGGTGCGCCGCCTCAAGCCGGGGGATCCGTTCTTGGTGTTGGATGGCTCCGGCAAGCTGTGGCTGGCCCATTGGCAGCCGCAGGGATCCCAAATTGCGGGCGAGGTGGAGACGCTGCCGCGGGAGTTGCCCGTTTACCTGCATCTGGGCTTGGCGGTGGTCAAGGGGCCGGGGTTTGATGAGGTGTTTCGCCAGGTCACCGAGCTGGGGGCAGCACGCATTACCCCCCTGCTGACGGAGCGCACCGTGGTGGAGCCGGGATCTGGCCGGCGGGAACGCTGGCAGAAAATTGTGCAGGAGGCCGCCGAACAATGTGAGCGGCTGCGCTGGCCCCAGGTTGATCCCCCGACCCCTTGGACAAGTTGGCTGGCCGAGCTCAGGGCCGACTGGTGGGGTATAGCCGTCGCTCGAGAGAACGTCCCCCTGCTGGTGCAAGCCCTGCCGAAGCTGGGGATGCCGCAGAAGGAGCTCGTCCTGGCTATGGCCATCGGCCCAGAGGGGGGCTGGACAGTTGCCGAACGTCGGCAGGCCGAGGAACATGGGGGAGTACCGGTCTCTCTCGGCCCCACCATTTTGCGGGCCACCACCGCCGCTGTTGTTGCCGCCAGCCAAATTGCTACCCCCTACTTGGGCTGGGATCTGCTTCCGCTCCTCGAACGGCATCCTCGCTCTGGGCGAGCTTAGCCTGTCTTGTTAGCAGTGCGGAGCGCTGTCGTCGATAATTGATGGATGGATAACAACAATCGCCATTGGCGCGGCTCCAAAAAGGGAGAGCAGGCATGGAGATGATCCAGGCGGTGCGGGGCACCCGCGATATCCTGCCGCCGGAGGTGAGGCTGTGGCAGCGCGTGGAGGCCAGCGCCCGCGAGATCTTGGGGCGGGCCAACTACCAGGAGATCCGCACCCCGATTCTGGAGCTGACGGAACTCTTTGCCCGTAGCATTGGCAGCGCCACCGACGTGGTGGGCAAGGAGATGTTTTCCTTTAGCACCCGCGGCGAGCAGGAGGTGAGCCTGCGCCCCGAAAACACCGCCGGCGTGGTGCGGGCCTACATCCAACACGGGTTGCAGGTGGCGGGCGATGTGCAGCGCCTCTGGTACTGTGGGCCCATGTTTCGCTACGAGCGTCCCCAGGCAGGGCGGCAGCGTCAGTTCCACCAGTTGGGGGTGGAGCTGCTGGGCAGCCGCGATCCCCGCGCCGATGCTGAGGTCATCGCCTTGGCCTGGGATCTGCTGCGGGCGGTGGGGGCGGAGAACCTCACCTTGCAGCTCAACTCCCTTGGGGATCTGCAGGATCGGCGGGCCTACCGCCAAGCCTTGGTGGACTACCTCACCCCCCTGAAGGAGGAGCTGGATCCCGACTCGCAGGAGCGCCTTGGCCGCAACCCGCTGCGCATCCTGGATAGCAAGGATCCCCGCACCCGTGCCATTGCCGAGAGGGCCCCCAAGCTGCCGGATTACCTCAGCGCCGACTCGCGGGCCTTCTTTGAGCAAGTGCAGGCCCATCTCCAAGCCCTAGACATCCCCTTTGAGCTGGATCCCTACCTGGTGCGCGGCTTGGACTACTACACCCACACCGCCTTTGAGATCATCTCGCCGGAGCTGGGATCCCAGAGCACCGTCTGCGGGGGCGGTCGCTACGACGGCCTGGTGGAAGAGCTGGGCGGCCCTCCCACCCCGGCAGTGGGCTGGGCCATTGGCCTGGAGCGGCTGGTGTTGCTGTTGCAAAAGAAGCAGCCAGAGGGGGTGGTAAGGCCGCTGGACATCTACGTGATCTCCCGCGGAGCCAAAGCCGAGGCTCAATCCCTTCAAATTGCCCAAGCCCTGCGCCAGGCCGGTTTTTGCACCGAGCTGGATCTCAGCGGCAGCGCCTTCAGCAAGCAGTTCAAACGGGCCAGCCGCGGCGGCGCCACTTGGGCTGTTGTGCTGGGAGATGCAGAAGCTGGGGCCGGAGAAGTGCAGCTCAAGCACTTGCCCACGGGGCAGCAGCAAACCCTCTTGCAAGCTGACCTGGTGAAGTATTTGGCGTCCCAGAGGTGATGAGCGATGTTGAGTTTTTGGGTGCGGCGCAACGGCCAAGAAGAGTGGCAGCCGGTACCAGCCGAGGGGGCCGTTCTAGAAGAGGACACCTACACCATCGTTGCCCGTTCCCCCCAGCCCCACTTCACCATTACGGTGGAAGTCCGACAGAATCCAGGATCCACTGCTGCCACTCCTGCGCAAATCCAAACCCGTTCAGTGCGCACCAACGAGGAAGGGATCGGCATCATTTTGCCGGCCACCCACCTCACCCCTGGCTTTTGGGAATTGCACTGTCGCGATGCCGATTTGATCGCCGAGCTGTTCGGTGAGACAGAGCTGAACAACTGCCTGCGTTTCCAGGTTGTGCCCGTCTCGGCTCAGCCGGAACCCGCAGCACCTTTGGCGGCCCAGCCAACGGGGCCCGAACCCTCTGCCCAGACCAAAGCGGCTGCCGTCCCACCAGAGCTGTTTTCCCTGATGCACAGCGAATTGGAGGGATCCCCCGATGAGGTGCTGGTGTTGACGGGGCGGATCGGCTGCAGCGGCGAGCTACGGGTACGGGTTTGGCAAGAAGGGGGAGAGAACCCAATTTTCCAAGGGCAACGGCTGATCCAATTTCCGGCAGAAGCTCGGACGGCGGTGTTCAGCATCCCCATCACTCTGCCGAGCCACGCTTGGCTCCAGCCTTTGCAGGGAGAACTGCGCCTCACCCCTTCCTCGTGGGGGGATCCCAACCGGCAACCCTTGACCATTCCTTTTTCCATCCGCTGCCGAAGCCAAGGTGGAGAGCTGCCTGCCTCCTCTTCGGGGATCCCACAGTTGCGGGAAGCCTCCCCCCAAGCTGCAAGCAGCAGTCCCGCCCCGACGCCAACCTTGCTGTCTCCGGAACGCACCCTGCAAAAGTTGTTGCGCATCTGGCAGCACAGCGCCCCAGAAGAAGACTCCACCCTGCGACGGGAGCGCGAGACCCCCTCTCCCGAGGACGATCCCCTGCAATCTGCTCAACCTCTGTCTGTTCGCGACCCTTGGACGGAGTCCCCAGCGGAGACGGCAGAGTTGCCTCCCTCACCTGCCCAAGCTGAGCCACCCTGCCTAGAGTCCGTCCTGCCAACGCAGGCACGGGCTGGGATCCCGGAGGGCTCTGGTCGCGTAAGCGGAACGGAGTCCTCAAACTCGCTTTGTCCCACTCCTCAACTGGTGGTGCCGGAGCAACTCCGAGCCGGAGACAACTTCGATGTGGTGTTGCGCTTGCCCCCCATGGCCGACCCTGCCGGATCGCCCCATCAAGCTCCTTTTTGGATCAAGTTTTGGGTGAAGCATGGCCGCACCCGCTCTTTGGTGGATGGGCCCCGTTGGTTGCTGGACTTCTCCCGCGACGACCAAGGGCAGTGGCAAGCCCTCACCCGCCTGACGATCCCTCCTGGCGTCCCCGAGCTGATCTTCGAGGCTTGGGCCGTCAGCCCGGATCGCCAGCAGCAGAGCGACCGCGTGACGGAGCGCCGCTCCATCTTGCCCTAGGTCGGGGTGATCTTGTGGCTTAACGTAAGGTGCGGAATTCCCCACCGTCTATACGGTGGGGATGGATAGCACCCTCTGACTGATTCTGGATGTATTGCTTCACAATTTCTAGGGAGCAAATCATGCCAAAGCCTAGC
>NZ_JANSJB010000023.1:0-10306 GCF_047462355.1 Synechococcus sp. H55.9
GGGGTTTTCGATCTCCCGCTGGATGACCCGCTTGAGGGGTCGGGCCCCAAACACGGGATCGTAGCCCAGCTCGGCCAGGTAGTCCTTGGCCTCTTCGGTGAGGACAATCTCAATCTGCTGATCCGCCAGCAACTGCTCCACCCGCCGCATCTGCAGGCTGACGATCTGGCGAATCTGCGCTTTGGTGAGGGCGTGGAAGATGATGAGTTCATCCACGCGGTTGAGGAACTCCGGCCGGAAGTGGTGCCGCAGCATGGCCAGCACCTGAGTTTTCATCTCCTCGTAGCGGCTCTCATCGCCCCCGATTTCCAGAATCAGCTCGCTGCCGATGTTGCTGGTCATGATGATGATGGTGTTCTTGAAGTCCACCGTCCGCCCCTGGGAGTCGGTGATGCGGCCATCGTCCAGCACCTGCAGCAGGATGTTGAAGACATCGGGGTGAGCTTTCTCCACCTCGTCAAAGAGCACCACCGAGTAGGGACGGCGCCGCACCGCTTCCGAGAGCTGCCCCCCTTCTTCGTAGCCCACATAGCCCGGCGGAGCCCCAATCAAGCGGGAGACAGAGTGCTTCTCCATGTACTCGGACATGTCGATGCGCACCATCGCCTCGGAGGTATCGAAGAGGAACTCCGCCAAGGCGCGAGCCAGCTCGGTCTTCCCGACGCCGGTGGGCCCCATGAACAGGAACGAGCCGATGGGTCGGTTGGGATCCTTGAGGCCGGCCCGGGCCCGCCGAATGGCAGCGGCTACGGCGGCTACCGCTTCGTCCTGGCCCACCACCCGCTGGTGCAAGTGGGCTTCCAGGCGCAGCAGCTTTTGCTTTTCCGACTCCATCAAGCTGGTGACCGGGATCCCGGTCCAGCGGGAGACGATCTCGGCAATGTCTTCGGGCGTCACCTGCTCCCGCAGCAAGGGCTCACCGTTGGCCTGCAGCTTGGCCAGGTGGGCCTCCTGCTCTTGGATCTGCCGCTCCAGCTCCATCAGCTTGCCGTATTTGAGCTCGGCAGCGCGGTTGAGGTCATATTTTTGTTCTGCCTGTTCAATCTGCAGCTTGACGGCATCCCGCTCGGCTTTGAGGTTTTGCAGCCGCTCGATGGCCTCTTTTTCCATCTGCCAACGAGCATTGAGCTCCCGCTGTCGCTCCATCAGGTTGGCCAGCTCCTGCTCGATTTTGCCCAGGCGATCTTTGGAGGCGAGGTCGTCTTCCTTCTTGAGGGAGAGCTCCTCCATCTGCAGTTGCATGATGCGCCGGTCGATTTCATCCAATTCGACGGGTTTGGAGGTGATCTCCATCTTGAGCTTGGCTGCCGCTTCGTCCACCAGGTCGATGGCCTTGTCGGGCAAAAAGCGCTCGGAGATGTAGCGGTTGGAGAGAACGGCTGCCGCCACCAAGGCCGAGTCGCTGATCTTGACCCCGTGGTGCAGCTCGTAGCGCTCTTTGAGGCCGCGCAGGATGGAGATGGTGTCTTCTACGGAGGGCTGATCCACATACACCGGCTGGAAGCGGCGCTCCAGGGCGGCGTCTTTTTCGATGTGTTTGCGGTACTCATCCAGGGTGGTGGCGCCAATGCAGCGCAATTCGCCCCGGGCCAGCATCGGCTTGAGCAGGTTGCCGGCATCCATCGCCCCCTCGGCAGCCCCCGCCCCGACCACGGTGTGCAGCTCGTCGATGAAGAGGATGATCTGCCCTTCCGATTCGGTAACCTCCTTGAGCACAGCTTTGAGGCGGTCTTCAAACTCACCGCGGTACTTGGCGCCAGCAATCAAGGAGCCCATATCTAGAGCAATGACGCGCCGGTTTTTCAACGACTCCGGCACATCTCCCCGGTTGATGCGTTGAGCGAGACCTTCGACAATGGCGGTTTTCCCCACGCCGGGTTCGCCGATGAGCACCGGGTTGTTTTTGGTGCGGCGGGAGAGCACCTGAACGACGCGGCGGATCTCGTCGTCCCGCCCGATCACCGGATCCAGCTTCCCTTCGCGGGCGGCCTTGGTCAAGTCGCGGCCATAGCGCTCCAGGGCCTCGTAGCGGGACTCAGGGTTTTTGTCGGTAACCCGCTGTTTGCCCCGCACTTGTTGGATAACGGGTTTGAGGCGCTCGACGGTCAAACCCAGGGGTGCTAAAACCCGCTTGCCCACCCGCTCGTCGTCCAGGGCTCCCAAAAGCAAGTGCTCTACCGAAATGAAGTCGTCTTCGTATTCTTTGCGAAACTCTTCAGCCCGATCCAGCGTGGTCTCCAGGCCGCGGCCCAGGTAGAGCTGATCCACCCGCGCCAGCTTGGGCTGCTGGTTGATAAAGCTTTCCACCTTGTCCCGCACCAGCCTTGGATCGAGGCCGGCCCGCTGCAAAATGGTCTGGGTGAGACCCCCTTCTTGATCGAGAAGGGAGATGAGCAAATGCTCGGTTTCCAGTTGCTGCTGCTGGTGCCGCCGGGCTACATCCTGGGATTGGACAATGGCGCTCCAGGCTTTCTCGGTAAATTGGTTGGGATTGGTGGGCTGCATAGAAGTTCAGCAGGTTTTTTACTACAGTGTATAGGAAGACAGCAGGGGAAGCGGCCATCTCGGCCCCCGCTTGGGAAAAGGGATCCTGATAATTCAGGTATCGCCCATTTTGGCCGCGCCAGAGTTCGCAACAACCGCCCCCTTTGCCCTCGATCGATGGAGGGATCCCCGCCTTATTCCTCTTCTTCGCAGGGGCGGCCCTCGCCGATCACTGCCAAATCAATTTGCTGGCGGTAGTAATCGACGTTTTTAATCTGCACTTCCACTCGATCCCCCAGACGGAACTGGCGCCGGCTCTTGCGCCCTACCAGGGCCTGCTGGCGGCTGCGGTACTCGTACCAATCGTTTTTCAGGGTGCTGACCCGCACCAACCCTTCCGCCAAGATGGGATCCACCTGCACAAAAAAGCCGTAGTTCTGGACGCCGATGATCAGGCCGGGGAACACCTCCCCCAGATGTTTTTGCATGAACTCAGAGCGCTTCAGGCCCATCAGCTCCCGTTCTGCGTGCTGCCGGATCCGGTGCCCCTCCTGGATTTTGGGCAGTTGCGCCTGGAGAAAGGCCTGCCATTCCTCCTGCAGCTTGGGTGGCAACACCTGCCAGTCGATCTGGCCGTAGCCGCCGGGGCCGTGCAGATCCACCACGGTTTTGGAGCGCGGGCTGCGGCGATCCCGTCCTTTGCTCAAGGCCAGGTGCAAAGCACGCAAATTCAGCAAATCGGCATAGCGGCGTAAAGGGGCCGTAAAGGTGGCGTAGGGTTCTTTAAGGCCCAAGCCAAAATGGCCGAGGGGCTCCTGCAGAGGCTGCAGGCAATACTCGACGGGGGGCAAAGTGGCCAACAACTGGGCCACCAAGGCTGGGCTAGTCCCTGCGGCCAACACATCGGGGGCGGTGATGCGGACACAGATCCGCTGCCAATCGGCCAAGGTCACGGCTTCTGGATCCTGCAAATTCAGATCCAGCTTCATGGCGCTGGCCAGGCGCAAAAAGTTCTGCAGGGCCTCGGCAGTGGGGGCGGACTGCACGCGGGCCAAGGAAGGGATCCCCAATTGGCGCAAATGGTGGCCCAAGGTTTGGTTGGCCAGCAGCAGCACCTCGGTCATCAGAGCGTGGGCGCCGAGGCGATCGCTGATCAAAAGGGGGCCGTAGCCGCTCTCGTCAGCGGAGTGGGGGGTGAGCAAATCCAACAGGGGCAGGTCAAAGCCGCCCGCTTGGTGACGTTTGACCCGCAGGATTTGGCTGAGGCGGAGCAGGTTTTGCAGCAGGGCCATCAATTCTGGCACCTCCTCCTCAGGGCCCAGATCCGCAGCGGTGGCCAAGAGGGCCTGCACCTGGCCATAGGAGAGGTGAGCCCGCGACTGCACCAGGCTGGGATGGATCTCGAAGCTTTGTACCACCCCCTCTGGGTCGATGGTTAACAGCAACGAATAGGCCAAGCGCTCCTGCTGCGGCAACAGAGCCAGGCGGCTGTGCACTTCCGGCGGAAAAAGAGGCAACACCCTCGTGTCGAGGTAAACGGTGGCCGTCCGCTGCTGAGCTTCTTGCTCCAGAGGATGCTCAGGATCCAGCCAGTGGGCCACGTCGGCAATGTGGATCCCCAGCAGCCAGTTGTCCTCTTCCTGCCGCTGCAGGGAGACGGCCACGTTGGGCTCGAGGCCGTGGGGGTGCTGCAGATCCAAGGGTTCTAAAGTGATGCAAAACCAATCGCGCAGATCGCGACGGCCCTTTTGGTCGGAGCGGCTCAGCTTTTTGGGCAGGGCGGCCGCGGCTTCTAGCACCGCCGGGGGAAACTCCTGCGGCAGGTCGTACTTGCAACAAACCAGATCTGCATCGATGGAGGCCTCCGGGCCGTCGCCCAAGATCTTGCGAATCGTGCCCACGGGGGGCAAATCTCCCAGCGGATAGCGCTCCACTTCCACATAGGCCACCCGACCTTCCGCCAGCTCGGCAGGGGATCCCTCCGTCAAGGCCAGCTCGAACAGCAGCCGGTCATCCAAAGGCACCACCCGAAAGTCCTGTTCCGTCTGTTTGAGGCGGCCCACCAGCGTAGGGTTGGCCCGCTCCATGACGGCCACCACCTCTCCCTCCGGGCTGCGGCGGCGATTGCCCTCTTTGGTGATCCGGGCTATCACTTGGTCGCCGTTCCAAGCGCCGCTGAGGTTGCTGCCGTGGATGTACACATCCTCCGCCCCCGGCTCATCCCGGATGGCGAAGCAAAAGCCCTTGCTGGAACAGCGCAAGCGCCCCACCACCAGGGATTCATCCGGCCTACGCCGATAGCGAGGCGGATCCCCTGTGCGTTCGAGAAACCCTGCCCGCACCAGACCATCGAGGGCAATCTCAAGCATTTCCTGCGCTTCTGGATCAGGGGATGGCAAGAGAGCAAGAAGTGTGTCTTTGTCGGTCCATTGTTCCTGAGAGAGAAAATGCTGAAAAATCCGAGAGAAGTCCATTTTGGGTGTCAGGGAAAGGAGGAGGGAAGAAGGGGGGTTAAGACAGGGCAAGACTCAACCCGTTGGCGTTAATCTCGGTGGCCGGTGACGATAAAAGCCACCCGCTGACCGATGTTGGTGCTGTGGTCGGCCAGACGTTCTAGGTAGCGGATCGCCAGCAACATCAACAGGATAGGCTCGATCGATCCCCTGATGTCCGACTGTTGCGCCAACGTATTGTAAAGGTTGGTGTAGTCTTCATCAACGGCGTCGTCTTCCCGCTTCAGTTGTCGGCCCAGCTCGGCATCCAACTCCGTCAGGGCCGCCAGGCTATGGCTGAGCATTTTCTGGCAGCGCTGCATCATCACGCGAATGTGCCTCAGCTCCGGCGGCGGCGGGTAGAAAGCCAAGCGCAAGGCCACTTCGGCCAAGTCTTTGGCGTAGTCGCCAATCCGCTCCAGATCCCGCACCAGTTGCATCAGGGCGCTGATCCAGCGCAGATCTTGTGCCACCGGCGAGCGCAAGGCGATCAAGCTAATACAATCTTTCTCGATTTGACGATAAAAACGGTCAATTTGCTTGTCTTGGGAGATGGCCTGTTCGGCAGCGGCCAAGTTCTGTTCAAACAGGGCCTGCTGGGCCAAGACCACCGATTTTTCCACCAGCGCCCCCATGCGCAGCACGTCCTGCTGAATCCGCTTGATCTGAAGTTGCAGCTCAGCTTGCCCCATGGCTTTTTCCCCATGGATGTAGGTGGGAGGGAGTGGCTGCCACTGTTGGCGGCCCCCGAAGCCAGTCGATTGCACCGGTAGATCTCAATCATGGCAAACTTCTCTCGAATCAAGAGAAAAAACAGGATGGGGATCGAGGGAGCGGCCAATTTGGGAGAGGATGATAAGGAGGGGGTGCAAGCGGGTGGGGTGTTGCGAGGTTGTCTCCGCCTGGAGGCTTGGGGCTATGCTGTCGTTCTGGATTGAGATACTCCGATGACTCGTCCCCCCATTGTCGTGCTGGATGATGATCCCACCGGATCCCAGACCGTGCACAGTTGCCTGCTGCTGACCCGCTGGGATGCGGAAACGCTCAAGCTGGGCCTGCAGGATGGCTCGCCAATTCGCTTCATTCTCACCAACACGCGATCCCTGCCGCCGGCCAAGGCTGCCGAGGTGACACGGTCGGTCTGCCGGGCCCTCAAGCAGGCCATGGGGGAGCTGGGGTGGGAGCGGGCCCTCTTTGTCAGCCGCTCCGACTCGACGCTGCGCGGGCACTACCCCTTGGAAACCGATGTCATGGCGGCGGAGCTGGGGCCTTTTGATGCCCATTTTCTGGTGCCGGCTTTTTTTGAGGGAGGGCGCATCACCCGCGACAGCGTCCACTACCTGCGGGTGGAGGGCCGCTGGGTGCCCGTGCATGAAACGGAGTTTGCCCGCGATGCGGTGTTCGGCTACCACCACAGCTATTTGCCCGACTATGTGCAGGAAAAAACCCAGGGGCGGATCCAGGCTGAGCAGGTGGTGCGATTGACGCTGGAGCAGATCCGCGCCGGCTGTCTGGAGCAGCTTTTGGGTCTAGAGGGGAATGTCTGCTGTGTGGTGGATGGAGAAACCCAAGCGGATCTGGATCGTTTTGCCCAGGATGTTTGGGCGGCTCTGGAGCAGGGGAAGCGCTTTTTGTTTCGCAGCGCCGCCAGCCTCTTGACGGCTCTAGCCCAGTTGCCGCCGCAGCCGGTTCCGCCAGAGCAAATGGGGCAGTTTGTCCGCTCCGACCGGCCAGGGGTGGTGATCGTGGGATCCCATGTGCAAAAGTCCAGCCAGCAGTTGGCCCGCCTGTTGCAGGAGCCAGGGATCCAGGGCATTGAAGTGGAGGTGAAGCGCCTGTTGGAACCGGGGCGGGAAGCGGAGCTGCTGCCGGCCATCTTGAGCCAAGTCCAGCGCGCCTACGAGCAGGGCCTGACGCCGGTGGTCTACACCAGCCGAGAAGAAGTGAGGTTCGACGGTGCCACCCCAGAGGCACGCCTGGCCTTTGGGCAGAGGGTTTCTCGTTTGTTGATGGCCATTGTGCAGGGGCTGCCGGAGGGGATTGGCTACCTGGTCAGCAAGGGCGGCATCACCTCCAACGACACCCTCAGCCTCGGCCTCAACCTGCCGGCAGTGCGGCTGCTGGGGCAGATCTACCCAGGGGTCTCCATGGTGCTCACGCCGGCGGATCACCCCCGCTTTCCCAACTTGCCGGTGGTGCTGTTTCCGGGCAACGTGGGCGAGGTGGATACGCTGGCTTTGATCCACCGTCGCCTCCACAGCCGCGGGCTGGTCTAGCCTAGAGGGAACGCTTCTGTCGGTTCTTCCCGCCATGGCTGAACTCATCTCTTCGCCTGAAGCTCTGCCCGCCTCGGAGGCCTGGTGGGGATCCCTGCGCCAGGGGCAGACGGCGTTGCCCGCGGCGGTGGTGCACCGCTGTTCTGAGCGCCTGGGCAGCCGGGATGCCGATGTGGTGATTGCCGGCGGCACCCTGGGGATCCTCTTGGGAGCGGCTTTGGCCCAGCGGGGCTGGCGGGTGATCCTCATCGAGCGGGGGAGCCTGCGGGGGCGGGAGCAGGAGTGGAACACCTCCCGGCAGGAGCTGCAGGTGTTGTTAGAGCTGGAGTTGCTCACCTCGACAGAGTGGGAGGCGGTGCAGGTGACCCACTACCCCAGGGGGCGCATTGGCTTTGGGGAGGGCCCCACCTGGTGGGTGGAAGGGGTGCTGAACGTGGGCGTGGATCCGGTCAGCTTGCTGGAGTTCCTCAAGCAGCATTTTCTGGCCTGGGGGGGCCAGGTGCGGGAGCAAACCGGGTTTCTGGGCGCCACGGTCCACCCCGATGGGATCCGCATCCAAACCACCACCGGCCAGCTCAGCGCCCAACTGCTGCTGGATGCCATGGGGCACCGCTCCCCCATCTTGGCCCAGGCCCGTCAAGGGCAGCCGCCGGACAGCGTCTGTCTGGTGGTGGGATCCTGCGCCCAGGGGCTGCCGGAGCAACCCACTGGGGATCTGTTCTACAGCTTTACCCCCGCCCAGGAGGGCTACCAGCCCTTTTGGGAGGCCTTCCCCGCCCGCGATGGCCGCACCACCTATCTCTTTACCTACTGCGACCGGGATCCCCGCCGACCCAGTCTGGAGAGGCTTTGGCAGGACTACTGCCGGCTGCTCCCTGCCTACCAGGGGGCCGAGTTGGCCCAGATCCGCTGGCTGCGCAAGCTGTGTGGTGTTTTCCCCGCCTACCGCTGCAGCCCGCTGCAACTGCCTTGGGATCGCCTCTTGGCGGTTGGCGACAGCAGCGGCAGCCAGTCGCCTTTGAGCTTTGGCGGCTTTGGGGCGATGTTGCGCCATCTGGATCGCCTGCAGCAGGGGATCCACGAGGCGCTGGTGCAGCGGCAGTTGGAGCAGGCGGCCCTGGCCCTGCTGCAGCCCTACCAGCCTAATTTGGCGGTAACCTGGCTTTTTCAGAAGGCGATGATCCCTCCTTTGGGAGAGAAAAACTGGGATCCCAACAGCATTAACCGCCTGTTGAGCAGAGTGTTTGAGGCCATGGTTGCCGCCGGCCCCCAGGTGGTGCAGCCCTTTTTGCAGGATGTGGTGCAGTTTGGCGGCTTGGCCCAGGCACTGTGGGGGGTGATGAGGCAAGATCCAGCCCTGGTGGCCGCGCTTTTGCCCCGGTTGGGGTTGCCGGAGCTGGTGGCCTGGGCGGGCCACTTTGGCGCCCTCGGCCTCTACGAGCTCTTGCAAAGGCTAGCCGACCGCCTGGAAGGGGCCCCGCAAGACTACTTCTGGCAGCGGCGGCGCGAGGCCTGGCGCTACGGCTGCGGTCGGGATGGCTGGCTGTAGACCACCACCCCATAGGGCGGCACCTCAACGGGATCCCCTTGGTTTTTTGCCGAGGATCCCTGGTCGCCGCTATCTAGAAGCTTCTCCCACCGGCCGTTGGGCCATTGGGCGTAGGTGGCTGCTTGGTCGGAGCTGAAGTTAAACAGGGCCAGAACGGCTTGGGATCCCTGCTGGCGGTGCAGGGCCAGGCCGCTTGGAGCAAACAGCTCCACCCCCACCGAACTCCGCTCCAGGTTTTGCAGCGGCGGCAGGGTCTTGCGCAGGTGAATGAGGGTTTGGTACCACCGCCGCAAGACCTGGTGGTGGCCAGCAGTGCCCAGCTCCCAGTTGAGCTTGGAGCGCAAGAAGGTCTCCTCTGCCTGGGGATCCGGCACCTCCCCCTGCCAGGCAAAGGCGCTGAACTCGCGGCGGCGTCCCTGCCGCACCGCTTCCACCAGGTCGGGATCCCCGTGGCTAATGAAGTAGAGAAACGGGGCCACCTCCCCATATTCTTCCCCCATAAACAGCAGCGGCAGCATGGGAGCCAGCAGCAGGACGGCGGCGGCCAACTTCAGGCCCTCTAGGGAAGTGAGCTGGCTGAGGCGTTCCCCCAGCCTGCGGTTGCCCACTTGGTCGTGGTTTTGGATGCAGATTACAAACTGGGAGCCCGGCCTGGCGAGAGCGGAATTGCCGTGGCGGCGGGCCCGGTAGCGGGAGTACTGCCCAGAATAGACGTAGCTCTCGCGGTAGGACTTGGCCAGGTGCTCCAATTGGCCGAAGTCTTGGTAGTAGCCTGTCTTTTCCCCGGTAAGCAGGGTGTGAACCGAGTGATGGAAGTCGTCGCACCACTGGGCATCTAGGCCGTAGCCCCCTTGCTCGCGGGGGGTGATGAGGCGGACGTCGTTGAGGTCGCTTTCGGCTACCAGAACCCTGGGCCAGCCTGTGCGCGCCTCCAGGGCCTCCACCCGCTCTGCCAATTCCTGCAAAAAGGGGTGGGCGCTGAAGTCGTAGATGGCATGCACGGCGTCCAGCCGCAGGCCGTCCAGGTGAAACTCCTCTAGCCAGTATTCGGCATTTTGCAGGAAAAACTCCCGCACGCCGTCGGAATAGCGGTCGTCGAAGTTGAGGGCCTCTCCCCAAGGGGTGCGGTACTTGTCGGTGAAGTAGGGGCCAAAGTTCCGCAGGTAGTTCCCCTCCGGCCCCAGGTGGTTGTAGACCACGTCCAAAACAACCGCCAGGCCCTGCTGGTGGCAGGCATTGACCAGCGCCTTCAGGCCCGCTGCTCCTCCATAGCTGACCTGCACGGCATAAGGATAGACGCCGTCATAGCCCCAGTTGCGCTCCCCCGGAAACTGGGCCACCGGCATGAGCTCCAGCACGTTGACCCCCAGCTCCACCAGTTGCGGCAGGCGGGGGATCAGGGCGGCAAAGGTGCCCTCCGGGGTAAAGGTGCCTACATGCAGCTCGTAGAGGATCCACTGGGAGAGCGGGATCCCCTTCCAGGCTTGATCCTGCCAGTCGAAGTG
>NZ_JANSJB010000023.1:10406-11588 GCF_047462355.1 Synechococcus sp. H55.9
ATGACTTTTAGCTCCACGTGTTCGACCAAGGGCGCCCACACCGAGAAGCGGTAGTGGCCCTGGCCGCAGGGATAGGCGCCAATCCGTTCGACCTGGGAACGCTGAGAGGAAGGGGAACCCTGAAGCACGAAACCCACCTGCACAACTCGGCTTCCACTATAGCGAGGCTTGCTCCCCCAGACATTCGAGGCTCAGGTCTTGGGGTGGGTTGCCGACTCTTCCCTCTGCCATAGTGGAATTGGCCTTTCGCTGCTCCGTCCCTATGTTTAACTACCCGCCCAGCCATCCGGATCCCACCGTTGTCGATGTCTACCATGGGCAGCCGGTGCCGGATCCTTATCGCTGGCTGGAGGATCTGGATTCTGAGCAGACGCGGGCCTGGATCGAGGCGCAAAACCGGCTAACTTTTGACTATCTGCAGCGGATCCCGGCGCGGCAGCGGCTCCTGGAGCGCCTAACCCAACTTTGGAACTACGAAAAATACAGCCAGCCCTTCAAAGAGGGCGGCCGCTACTTCTACTTCAAAAACGACGGCCTGCAAAACCAGAGCGTTCTCTATACCCAAGAAAGCCTGGAGGGCGAAGCCCGGGTTTTGCTGGATCCCAACACCCTCTCACAAGACGGCACCGTGGCCCTCTCAGGCATTGCCATCAGCCGCGACGGGCGCTACCTGGCCTATGGCCTCTCCCGCTCCGGCTCCGACTGGCAGGAGTGGAAGGTGCGGGACATTGCAACAGGAGAAGACCTGCCGGATCACCTGCGCTGGATTAAGTTCTCTGGGGCCAGCTGGACACGGGATGGGCAGGGATTTTTCTACAGCCGCTACGACGAGCCGCCCCCCGGCAGCGAGTACGAAAGCGCCAACTACTTCCAAAAGCTCTACTACCACCGCCTCGGCACCCCCCAGTCGGAAGATGTCTTGGTCTATCACCGCCCCGACCAAAAAGAGTGGGGCTTTGCTGGCGGGGTTACCGAAGATGGCAACTACCTGATCATCTCCGTCTGGCGGGGCACGGATCCCAAAAACCTCCTCTTCTACAAAGACCTACGGGATCCCAACTCGCCGGTGGTGGAGCTCATTTGCGAGTTCCAGGCCGAGTACAGCTTTGTCGGCAACGACGGCTCCCGCTTTTGGCTGCTGACGGACTTCCAGGCTCCGCGGCGGCGACTGGTGGCCCTTGA
>NZ_JANSJB010000023.1:11688-28607 GCF_047462355.1 Synechococcus sp. H55.9
TTTGTCGGCAACGACGGCTCCCGCTTTTGGCTGCTGACGGACTTCCAGGCTCCGCGGCGGCGACTGGTGGCCCTTGATCTCGACAACCCAGGGCACCTGCAAGAGGTGATCCCTGAGGCTGAGGAGACCCTGCAAGGGGTTAGCCTCATCCACAATCAATTTGTTGCCTTCTACCTCAAAGACGCCCACACCCAGATCAAGACCTTTGCCCTAGACGGCACCTACCAGGGGGAGATCCCTCTGCCGGGGCTGGGATCCGCCAGCGGCTTTGGCGGCAAGCGCTACGACACTGAGACCTTCTACACCTTCACCAGCTTCACCACCCCGCCCACCATCTACCGCTACGACTTCACCACTGGCAGCAGCACCCTCTTTCGCCAACCGCAGGTGGATTTCGATCCCCACGCCTATGAGGTGCAGCAGGTGTTCTACGCCAGCAAAGACGGCACCCGCATTCCCATGTTCCTTGTCCACCGCCGTGGCCTAGCGCGGACAGGGGATCACCCCACCTTGCTGTACGGCTACGGCGGCTTCGGCATCTCTCTGACCCCCAGCTTCTCGGTGGGCCTGGTGGCCTGGCTGGAGATGGGAGGGGTCTACGCCCAGCCCAATTTGCGCGGCGGCGGCGAATATGGGGAAGCCTGGCACCAGGCGGGCACCAAGCTCAACAAGCAAAAGGTCTTCGACGACTTCATCGCCGCGGCTGAGTGGCTAATCGCCCATGGCTACACCAATCCTTCCAAGTTGGCCATCGCCGGCGGCAGCAACGGCGGCCTCTTGGTGGGGGCCTGCCTGACCCAAAGGCCGGAGCTGTTTGCCGCGGCCCTGCCCGCTGTGGGGGTGTTCGACATGCTGCGCTTTCATAAGTTCACCATCGGCTGGGCCTGGGTCTCGGAGTACGGATCCCCGGAAGACCCGGAGGAATTCAAGGCCCTCTACGCCTATTCCCCCCTGCACAACCTCAAGCCCGGCACCGCCTATCCCGCCACCCTGATCACCACAGCAGATCACGACGACCGGGTGGTGCCGGCCCACAGCTTCAAGTTTGCTGCTGCCCTGCAGGCGGCACAGGGGGGATCCCAGCCCATCCTCATTCGCATCGACACCAAAGCCGGCCACGGGGCCGGCAAGCCCACCACCAAGCTCATTGAAGAGACCGCCGACCGCTGGGCCTTTTTGGTGCAGGTGCTGGGGAGGGATGGAACGGGAGTTAGCGAGCTTTAGGGCCCAGGCCCACCCGGCCGGCATAGACTGCCGCTTCCCCCAGCTCGTCTTCGATGCGCAACAGTTGGTTGTATTTGGCAATGCGCTCGCTGCGGCAGAGGGATCCGGTTTTGATCTGGCCGGCGCGGGTGGCCACCGCCAGGTCGGCGATGGTGGTGTCTTCTGTCTCACCGGAGCGGTGGCTGATCACAGAGCGAAAACCTGCCTGGCTAGCCAGGTGCATGGCCGAGACCGTCTCCGTCAGCGTGCCAATCTGGTTGAGCTTGATCAAGATGGCGTTGGCGGCGCCGCTGTCGATGCCTTTCTGCAGCCGGGCTGGGTTGGTGACGAACAGGTCGTCCCCTACCAGTTGCACCCGCGATCCCAGTTGAGTGGTGAGGGCCTGCCAGCCGGCCCAGTCTTCCTCCGCCAGTCCATCTTCAATGGAAAGGATGGGATAGTTGGCCAGCAGTTGCTCGTAGTAATTGACCATTTGCTCGGCGCTACGGGCTTGGCCCTCGAAGTGGTACTGCCCATCCTGCAGCAGCTCGTTGGCGGCCACGTCCAGGGCCAAGGCGATATCTTCCCCCGGCCTGTAGCCTGCCTGTTCGATGGCCGTCAGCAACAGATCCAAAGCTGCCGCATTGGAGGGGAGATCGGGGGCAAATCCGCCTTCGTCCCCCACCCCGGTGGACAGCCCCTTCTGCTGTAGCACCGTCTTCAGCACCGCAAACACCTCGGCCCCGTAGCGCAGCGCCTCGCGAAAGCTGGCCGCACCAATGGGCACCAGCATAAACTCCTGGATGTCCACGTTGTTGTCGGCGTGGGCACCGCCGTTGAGCACGTTCATCAACGGCACCGGCAGCAAGTTGGCAAAAGGCCCGCCCAGATATTTGTAAAGAGGCAGGCCCACCGCTTCCGCCGCCGCTTTGGCCGTCGCCAGAGAAACTGCCAAAATGGCGTTGGCCCCCAGGCGGGACTTGTTGGGGGTGCCGTCCAGGTCGATCAGCAACTGGTCGATGCGGGCTTGGTTGAGGGCATCTTCTCCCCGCAGCTCCGACTGGATGGGGCCAAGAATGTTTTCCACCGCCCTCAGCACGCCCTTACCTCCATAGCGCTTGGGATCCCCGTCCCGCAGCTCGTGGGCCTCAAAGGTACCGGTCGAAGCGCCGCTGGGCACCTGCGCCAAGCCCGTTGCTCCGTTGGCCAGGCCCACCAGGGCTTCTAGGGTGGGGCGTCCTCGCGAGTCGAGGATCTCATGGGCGGTAATCCACTCGATGGCCGTTTCCACAGTTACACCTCAGCAATTGGCTAGACAGCTCTGGCCAAAGCCAGATCCCCCCACAGGCTAATAGATCCTTGACCGGGATCCCGTCAGCTTCCAGAAAACTTTAAGAGAGAGAACCCAAAGATTCTGCGGAGCTGCAGGGGTGAATTGAGCATTGGCTGGTTTGGGGGGCAGAGTTTAGGCCCCATCCCCTCTAGACAAAGCGGTGGCTCAGCCGCATCGGGTCGTGTACAGTGATCTTCTTCTTGTAAATGGAAATGTACTTCTTCTTGCGCAGCTCTCCCAACAGACGGGTGATGGTGACGCGGGTCGAGCCAATGGCTTCGGCAATGGCCTGGTGAGACAGCTTGAGATCAATGGTGACCCCATCCGGGCCAGGCACCCCGAAATCGCGGCAGAGGATCAGCAAAAAGCTAACCAGACGGGATCCCATATCGCGGTGAGCCAGCGTCTCGATCATCATCTCCGTTTGCAAAATGCGGGAAGACAAGCTCTTGAGCAGCAACATGGCCAGTTCGGCGTTCTCCCGCAGGGATTTTTCCACCTGCTCAATCGGCAGAGAGAGCAACTCAGCAGGCGTAAAGGCCACCGCGTGATAGAAGCGGTCGGAGCGCTGCCCTGTGATGAAGGAGAGCACCCCGAAGATGCTGTTTTCCCGCAGAAGAGCAACGGTAATTTCTTCCCCCATTTCGTAGACCCGCGAGAGCTTGACAGCTCCTTTCACCAAAAAGTAAACCCGCTCCGCCGGATCCCCAGGGAAAAAGATGGTCTTACCACGTTCAAACGTTTCGATAACCGGAGGATGGTGAGGGCCTCCCAGTTGCTTGAAGGCTGTGATCAGAGATTTTTCTGCGACGGCCACCACCATACTCATCAACCTTTTGAGGTCAGTTTATACCTAAGATCAATCCATGTAAGATCAATTTAGAAGCATTGGGCCGAGTTGCAACCCTATCGACTCCAGAATCGGCAACAATAGCCGGGTTTACCCTAAGGTAGAGGGTTCTGCCTAGGCATCTTTGTAGCACGGGCTACGTTTTTAGGTCTCGTTTCTGTTCCACAAAGGGATCCCAAGCCAAGGGTAGGATAAGGGCTATTGTCACTGGGGCCTTGCCAGCTCTGGGTGGTAGGAAGCAAGTGGTGGACTGGAAAATCCTATGGGGATCCCGGAGGCTGTTGTTGCTGCACCTTCTCAACTGAGCCGCCAGCATTTCACAGTGCGGATGCCGGAGCCGGCCAAGCATCTGCTGGAGGTGGAACTACAGATCCAAGAGGTGGATCCAGAAGTGCCTCTGCGACTGCGGCTGCCGGTGTGGACGCCGGGATCCTACCTGGTGCGGGAATATGCCCGCCATGTGCAAGAGTTTCAGGCGGCAACGGAGCAAGGGATCCCTTTGGCCTGGCGGAAGGTAGATAAGAACACTTGGGAGATCGAGCCGCCGGGCTGTTCGGCTGTGAAGGTTCGCTATCGGGTCTATGCCTATGAGCTGACGGTGCGCACCAACCATTTGGATCTCACCCACGCCTACTTCAACGGGGCGGCGCTCTTTTTCTATGTGCCCGGTCGCGAGCGGGAACCCTACACCTTGACGGTGATCCCTCCCAAGCCTGATTGGCGCATCGCCACCAGTTTGCGACCTTTGATTTCTTCTTCTGAGGATCCTGCTTCCGGCCAGTCTTTTGTGGCGGCAGACTACGACGAGCTGGTGGATAGTCCGGTGGAGGTGGGCCTGCACCAGTTGCGGTCGTTTGCAGTGGAAGGGATCCCGCATTACTTCGTGGTCTGGGGAGCAGGCACCCTGGATTTGGAGCAAGCGGTGGCCGATGCCGAGAAAATTGTCCGGGCCACTGCGGCGTTTTTCGGCGGGCTGCCCTACGACCGCTACTGGTTTATTGTGCATTTGTCGGCAGGGGGATTTGGCGGCCTAGAGCACAAGTACAGCACCACCCTCAACTATTCTGGCCTGGAGCTGCGTCGGCCCCAGTCCTACCGCCGCTTTTTGGCGCTGCTGGCCCACGAGCTTTTCCATGCTTGGAACGTCAAGCGGCTGCGCCCTCTGGCTTTGGAGAAAATTGACTACAACCAAGAAAACTATGTGGACTGCCTCTGGTTTTGCGAGGGGGCGACCAGCTACTACGAAAATGTCATCTTGCTGCGGGCAGGGATCCTCACTGCCAAAGATTTTTTGCAGATCCTGGCCGAGCAAATTGGCCGGCTGCAGCGTACTCCGGGTCGGGCCGTGCAATCGCTGCGGGAATCCAGTTTCGACACCTGGATCAAACTCTACCGTCCCCACGAAAATAGCCTCAACAGCCAGGTTTCCTATTACCTCAAGGGCGCTTTGGTCTGCTGGCTGCTGGATCTGCACATTCGCCACCTTTCGGGGGGCCAGGGATCCCTGGACACGGCCATGCAGGATTTGTGGCAGCGCTTTGGCCGGTTTGAGAAAGGCTACACCCACCAAGACTTGCGGGAGGCCTTTGAGCGGGCAGCCGGCGCCGATCTTGGCCGCTTTTTCGCCGCCTATGTGGAAGGTACGGAAGAGCTGGACTACAACGCTCACCTACACCCTTTTGGCCTCACCCTCAAGGCCCACTTCAGCCGCCCTGACCCTTCCCCCTATCTGGGCCTGAACTTCAACGGCGAAGGCAACCGCATCAGCACAGTGGAGATGGGATCCCCGGCCCAAAAAGCAGGCATCTGGGCCGGCGACGAGCTGGTGGCCTTGGATGGCTTCCGGGTAAGCGCTGCCAACTTGCCAGAACGCTTGGCGGCCTACCAGCCCCACCAGGTCATCTGCCTGAGCGTCTTCCAAGGCGATCAGTTGAAACACTTCTGGATCCCCTTGGATCCACCCCGCCCGGATGTTTACACCCTCGAAGCGTTGCCGCAACTCACTCCCACCCAGAAAGCGCTCCAGCAGGGCTGGCTGGGATCCCTGCTCGGCTCTTCGGGACAAGATACGCCTCTTCTTGAAAATTCGCTCACCTCGCCTGAGAATCTTGAAACAAGCGAGTAACCTAGTTAACTTAAACGAGAAGTAACAACAGGGGTCAGGAGCGAATCTAATGGACTTCGTTTTGGTTTTATTAATTGGGGTGGCTGTTGGTTTCTCATTGGGTGTTTACGTTGCTCGCCATTACAAGGTCAGTCCTAGACCGGAAATCTGGAAACAAGAGATCATTAGAGAGATATCTTCACACTTAAGGCAACACAGCCAAGAACTCAACAACGCCAACAAAACCTTAACCAAACTGGTCGAAGGATTGGCAGACGAGATTTCTCGGAAGTTACAGGCTACTCAAGCCGATCTCAAAGGGCTTAGATCTCGTCTTGTAGATAGTCACCAAGATTTGCTGCAAAGTTGGAGTAGGGATCTTCTGCAGGCTATATCTGTAAAGTTTTCCGAACATAATGAGCAGCTAAACGATCAGCGAGCCATCCTGGAAAACTTAGTGAAAGAAACTAAAGATATTTATCAGCGACTACAGATTGCTATCCAAAGTTCTCCCAGATTAGAGATATCTCAAACTACAGATCAGAGCTCTCAGAATGAGCAGGTTGCCAGTCATGAAACACCAGAGCCTAGGCTAACAGACGATGTACCGAGAGATAAAGAGGAGATCGCTGCCGCCGGTATATTAGAGGTCGACGTATCAAAGATAGAATTATTCTTAAGCTCAAAAAACATAAAAATCAAAAGCATAGATGTGAAAGAAAAAGAGGAAAAATTAGATCAAATAGCTGCCTTTATGGGCAATCGATATTCTTTGATTAAAAGATTCTATGGAATGATTAAATCAAATATGAATAGCGGAAACTCTTTCTCAATAAACCTTAAAGACGAGCCTCAACAAGTAATCAGCTCAACTTGCCAGGTTGCCAAAGAGTTACATGGAATCGCATTTTTAGAAGAGTACAGATACTTTAAGGCACCCAGGTATCTGTTGGTAGCAAGACCCAGTAGGTCGTCCCAAGCACTAAATTTTCTCTCAGGAAAATGGCTAGAGAGATACGTTAGGGATAAGCTGATCTGCCTTGCCGCAAGTCAAGCTGAAAAGATTGATTTCTCTTACATAACAAATGCTCAAGTTACTTTGCCGAATGGAGCTGATTTTGAAATGGATCTTTTCTTTCATATTAACGATCAATTCTACTGGGTGGAATCAAAGACAGGCGAGTACCAAGACAAAGTACAGAAGTACTCCAAGATTGCTTCTGACCTCGGTCTCCAGAAAAACCAAGTTTTCATGGTTTTAACCGATGTTAGCCAAGATGTAAAAACCAGTCTATCTTCCCTCTATCATTTATCAGTCATCAGCGTTGATGAGGTTGAGGCTACCTTTGAGGGGATCCTAAAAAGTCATCTTTGAGAAATCTGAAAGGCACCCAAGCGCATTAGCTCAAGCCACAATTTTGACAGCCTGCTCCACACACCACCAGGGATCCTCGGCAAAAGCCGGCATGGGCGTGCTGCCCGCCTTGCCCAAAATGGCCAGCCGAACTTCCCGATCCAGCCGGGATCCGGCCCCATAGGGATCCTCAGAGGGGGGTTCCAGTCTTTGTCCTAGGGGGGGCATCGCCATGATGCCCGGCTGCATACTGGTACTGCTGACCCAGATTTTGAAGCGATCCACCGCCATATCTGCGCCTTCGGGCAGTTGCATCTGGAGCAGGTAGCGGGGCCCAGAGCCGATCAGCAGGCTCTCGCTGGGGCGCAAACGAGCGGGCAGATCCGGTTGATAGGGGTAAACCAAATCCACGCTGTAGCGCCGCTCGTCAAAGACCACCACATAGACGTGCACGGGGGTGGGGGCTCTGTTGCGCAGGGCGATGGCGAGGTTGCGGCCTGCCTGGATTTGCACCTGTCCCTGGGGATCCCGCGGCAGGGGGCTCACTTCGGCAGGGGCAGAGCTGCTTGCCGGCGTTTCCAGTTGGAGAAACTCCACCTCTAGGACGCTGCTCAAAGCATCGGTGGCAGGTTGCAGGTTGAGGAGGTTGCCAAAAGCAGCCACGTGCTCCAGCAGCCGCACCAGCTTGCGGGGCAGGGCCTGTGGCTTTTTTACCGGGATCCGAAAGGCGGCCAGAGCCACTTCTTCCCCCCGCCGATAGAAGTGGTAGATGGCATCGGGCAGCATCTCTACCCGCAAGTCCGCTGCTTCCGGGTCAGTGTAGGTCAGAAGCGGCGAGGCCGGCAACGCTGCCAGCAACTCGGCAACGGGCATTTGGACTTGGCTGGGATCCGCACAGGTGAAAGCCACCCGCAACGGCTGAAATCGGACAGAGGACATGGGGGCAATCCTGCGAAAACCTGGGACGGAGTCTGGCGAGATCTCCTGCTCTAAGCTGCCGGGCAAGCAAGCCAAGCTCTATATTACCCGCTCAGCTCCCCACCCCTCGACCAGGCTGCAACACAGTCAGCTCCAACAGGCCCTAGCTCCGCGATCAAGCTTAACAGCCAGGGCAAGCGGAACCGATGCGGATCCCGGATCTCGTCTGCAAATGATCTCTCAATGGTCTATTCTTGATCCTGTTGTCGGGTTTGTGGCTGGAGTGGAGCCGACCTCTCCTCTTGACTAGCTGATCTAAGGAGAACCATGTTTAGCAAAGCTTTTTCTTTTCAGAAGGTGCTGCTGCCAGGGCGTCATCGGTTGTTTGTCCTGTTCTTGGCTGCCTTGATGGCTGGGCTGAGCTGGGGACTGGCTCCAGCGTTCGCGGCCAAGGATATTCCTGCGGTGGCTCTGTCGCCCACTGAGTCCATTACCTTTACCGAAGCACAGTTAGCCCGAGGCAAGCAACTTTTTAACAAAGCCTGTGCCCAGTGCCATGTGGGGGGCCAGACCTATCCCAACCCAGATGTGAGCCTGAAGCTTTCGGATCTGGAGGGGGCAACTCCTCCACGGGATAATGTGCTGGCGATTGTGGATTACATCAAAAACCCGGTCACCTATGACGGGGCCGAATCCCTGGTTGAGTATCATCCCAACACTCAGCTTCTGAGCGAGTATCCTCGCCTGCGCAACCTCACCGATGAGGATCTGAAGTTGATTGCCGGCTATATTTTGGTGCAAGCCAAAACCTCCCCCGGCTGGGGCGGCACCAAAAGCGAAAGCCACAGCGACCTGTCGGCCTACCTCTGATGCTGCGTCTGGTTCGGAAGTTGCTTATGGGTTGTCGGATCCCGTCCCGCCTCTGGATCTGGGTCGGGATCCTGGCTGTGCTGGGGCTGGCCAGCCCGGTGGCGGCCCGCATTGACCCCTACGTGAACCAGTATTTGCGGGTGAGCGGCCCGGTGGAATTACCTCTAGACGCCACAGGGCGCACCCTCACCTTTACTCCAGAGCAGCTCACGGATGGCAAAAATCGTTTTCAGTCCGCCTGCTTGAACTGCCATGTGGGCGGCTCCACCCTGCCAGCTCCCAACATTTCCCTCTCCTTGAAGGACTTGCGCGGTGCCACCCCACCCCGAGATACGATTCAAGCTTTGGTGGAGTATCAGAGGGATCCCCGCAGCTACGATGGCTCGGATTTCAGCTATGGATGCCGCCCCGTGCCCCCTTCCTGGATGGACGACGAAGCCCTGAAAAATCTGGCTGCCTTTATTCTCAGAGCGGCTCAGGTTGCCCCCGGCTGGGGATCCCATGAGTTGATCGATGTCGGTTGAGGGTTGCCAACTGAGCTGATCCCGGCTCTTTTTCCCCAGACCACCATGCCCAGAGGACACGCGCGCCCTGGGCCGTTTGTACCCAGAAGCGGATTGCCGGGATATCTGGGTGGACCCTGTACGACGCCCCCAGAGCCTTGGATCGATGAGAGCTCAGTACAAAGACCGATGTTCTGCTTTTGGCAGTGGGATTAGCCTAGAGGTGTTGCAACTGCGATGTATGGTGAGCAGCTTTTCCCCTGCCCAATCGACCGAACTCAAGATGCCGGTAACGGTTGGCATCCCCGTTACACCTGCTGCGGATCAGGCTGAGGCTGGCCACCTACTGATCGTGGATGACCAGCCCTACAGTCGCCTGTTGCTGGGGGATCTGTTGGAGAGCATTGGCTATCGGGTCAGCGAGGCCGAAAGTGGCCATCAAGCCCTGCAGATGTTGCAAACCTTCCAGCCGGATCTGATCTTGCTGGATGTGATGATGCCGGGGTTGGATGGGTTCGAGGTCTGTCGCCGCATCAAAGCTGATGAGGAGACGCGCCTGATCCCGGTGGTGTTGATCACAGCGGCCAGCGACCGCACAAATCGCGTGCGCGGCATCGAGGCTGGAGCCGATGATTTCTTGAGCAAGCCCTTTGACGAGTCGGAATTGTTGGCGCGGGTGCGTTCCCTCGTTCGCCAAAAGCACCTCAATGAAGACTTGGATCATGCTGCCCAGGTTTTGTTCGCCATTGCCCGCAGCGTAGAAAGTCGGGATCCCACCACTGGGGATCACTGTGAGCGCCTGGCACAACTGGCCAAGAGCTTCGGCGAGTTTCTCCAGCTACCCCGTCCCCTGATCAAGGTGCTGACCTGGGGAGGCTACCTGCACGACATCGGCAAAGTGGGCATACCCGATGCCATCTTGGGTAAAACGGGCAAACATACGCCGGCAGAGTGGGAAGTGATGAAATCCCACGTCTTGATCGGAGAGGAAATCTGCCGCCCGCTGCGCACCATGAAGGATGTGCTGCCCCTCATCCGTCACCACCACGAGCGTTGGGACGGCAGCGGCTATCCCGACGGCCTCAAGGGAGAAGAGATTCCACTCGTGGCCCGCATCTTCCAGATTGCCGATATCTACGACGCCCTTACCTCGGAGCGACCCTACAAGCGAGCCTTCACCGTTCAAGAGGCCATGGGCATCCTGCGGGAAGAGACGGCAAGGGGATGGCGGGATCCCTACTTGGTGGAGCGTTTCTTTGAGTTTCTGCAATCGCGCCTGCCGGATCTGAAGTAGGCTGGAGAGGGTTATTTGTGTTGTGTTGGCAGGATAGAGCCTTTTGCTGGGTGCCGATCCGTTGCGTCGTTGCGTAGGCTGTCGCCAGTTGTTTCCTCGCTCGCAATTGTGGCGGCTGGTTCGACAATTTGACTCCCACCAAGTGCTTTTGGATCAGGGTATGGGGCGTTCTGCCTATGTCTGTCGCCGGCTAGAATGTTTGCAGGCAGCCCGACGCAAGCAACAGATGAGCAGAGCCCTCAAAGCACCTGTGCCCGATTCGGTGTTTCAACGGCTGGAGCAGCAACTGCTGCGCGATTCTGAGGCCCAAGGCCCCTGGGAAACATCACCTCCGGAGGCCAGTGCTTCAGACAAAACCTAGGCAGCTCCAGAATTGGCCAAGGTAAGATATTGAGACACCTTTTTAGGTTCATCCAGTTGTGAACTACACGGCAGCCCCTCTCAACTGTCAGAATGGGGGTTGGCTGGGTCAGCCGAGGCTGGTCTGTATGAGCCGCAGAAAGGTTATTCTAAAAGCGCTGTTGATGTTGGTTCCTTCCCCGGTTGTCTTAACTTTATGTCCTCTGCGGATGTTTCCAAAGCAGCTTCGGACTTAGATTCCCTCCAGTCTGCGTCCTTGAAGGATCGCCGAGACGCTGTCGATGTACCGGAGGAAGCGCCCACACACCCAACAGGTTCAGTCCTACTCACTAATTATTTGGATAGTAAAACTGACAAGTAGAAAGGAGCAGAGGCTAGCAGACGAATGACCGATAAAGTTCGACTTTATGACATTGCCCGGGAAATGGGGCGCGACAGTCGGGATGTGTTGGAGGTTTGTGAGCAACTGGGGATCCCTTTCAAAACCCACAGCAGCACCATTTCTCCGGAGCAAGCCGAGTTGGTGCGCAGCAAGCTGGGCGCCCCCCGCATTGTGAAACCTTCTCAGCCCCGGCCCAAACCCCAATGGGACAACCCGCCGCCGGAGCCTCCTGCTGAAGCCAAAGCCAGTGAGCGCCCTCCCCAGAAAGGGCCCGGCACCGCCAGCGCGATCGTCGGCATTCGCCGCCCTGCACCTGCTCAGCAGCAAGCCCCAGTTGGCGAGGCCAACCCCGCTGCCGCTCCGCCGGCTGCCAAACCTTCCCTGTCTCGACCTGAGCGAGTCTCCGCCGGTGGCGCTCAGCTCATCGGCCCGCCGCGGCGACAAGTCAGCTCCCCTGCCCCTTCATCTGAGGCCGCCCAAAAGCCGGATAGCCTGCCTCAACCGGCAGCTCCTCCCGTTCGCCCTGAGGCTACAACGGCCAAAGCCAGCAGCTCGGAACCCAGTCCTGTGCCCAAGCGCCCAACTGTGCTCACGCCCCCTCGACGAGCTGCCACCGAGACGGAACCACCGGCAGAGCCTCCTGGATCTCCGCAACAGGTTTCTGAGCTCCCTCGCCCCCCGGAAGCCCCATCCCTCAGCCGTGCCCCTCGGCCTGGAGAAGAGAAAGCGCCTTCTCATCAGCCTGCACAGCGCCCGCGTCCACAACTGGTGGGCGCACCCGTTCGTCCCAGCAGTCGCCCTGAGCCGCGCCCGCCGGCAGTCAAGAAGGAAGAGAGCTCCGGCAGCAGCAAAGCCGGTGAAGCTCCTCGTCCACAGCGGCGGATAGAACTGGTGGGGCCTCCTACCCGTCCTGTGGCCAAGCCAGCCCCCCTCGACCCGGATGCCGCCACTCCCTTGCCAGAAAGGATCCCTGAGGAACGCCCCACCCCGGTGTTGGCTGAAGCTCCCGTGCGGCCTGCTGCGCCCAAAATCAAGCGCAAGACGGTAGAAGAAGAGGACGAGGAACTGCAAGCCCTCGAACGACGGGCCAGCCGCACTCAGGCCAAGCGCAAACGCAGCCGCAGACGAGGGGAAGGAGACGGGGATGGCTTGGATTTGGATCCCATGGCCGTCATTTCGGCGGTCAAGCAGGCTGAGCTGAACGCCCTCAAGCCCTTGGCCCGCCCTACTGCCAAGCCTCCTTCCTATCGTCCACCTGCGGCAACGGCTGCTCCCACTACCCGTCCCCGTCCCGCTGCCCGCTCGCAGCAGCCATCTACCTCCGCCGAAGCCAACACTGCTGTTCGTGTCGGCGAGACGGAGTCCTTGCCGGCAGAGAAGGTGTTGCTCTTGGAGGGCAGCCTCACCGTTCAGGAATTGGCCCACCGCCTGCGTGTGGCCGAAACTGAGATCATCAAAACCCTCTTTTTCAAGGGGGTGATGGTGACCATCAACCAGGTTTTGGACGAGTCGCTGGCCGAGTCGGTAGCCACAGAGTTTGGGTACGAGGTTCGCCGGCCAAAGGCAGAATCCGAAGTCAAAAAAACCGAGATGCTGGACGTGGAGGACATCGACCATCTGGTCTTGCGTCCGCCAGTGGTGACCATCATGGGCCACGTAGACCACGGCAAAACCACCCTGCTCGATGCCATCCGCGACACCAAGGTGGCCCAGGGCGAGGCTGGCGGGATCACCCAGCGCATCGGCGCCTACCACGTGGATGTGGACTTTGAAGGCCAGAAGCGGCGCATAGTTTTCCTAGATACTCCCGGCCACCAGGCTTTTACCGCCATGCGCGCCCGCGGCGCCCGCGTCACCGACATTGCCGTTTTGGTGGTGGCTGCCGACGATGGGGTGCAGCCGCAGACGCTGGAGGCGATCAGCCATGCTCGGGCGGCCCAGGTGCCGATCATCGTGGCCATCAACAAGATCGACAAGCCCGGCAGCCAGCCGGAGCGCATCAAGCAGCAGTTGGCGGAACACGGGCTGTTGCCAGAGGAGTGGGGTGGGGATACACCCATGGTAGAGGTGAGCGCCCTCACCCGCCGCAACCTGGACGCCCTGCTGGAGATGATCCTGTTGGTGGCGGATGTGGCGGAGCTGCAGGCCAACCCCAACCGTCCTGCCCGCGGCACGGTGATCGAAGCCCACCTGGACAAGGCCCGCGGCCCGGTGGCCACTCTGTTGGTGCAGAACGGCACCCTGCGGGTGGGCGATACCCTGGTGGCCGGCGCCGTCTTGGGCCGGGTCAAGGCGATGATGGACGATCGCGGTCAGCGATTGCAAGAGGCCGGGCCATCTTCGGCGGTGCAACTGCTGGGTATGGATGAGGTTCCAGCAGCCGGTGACGAGTTTCAGGTTTACACCGACGAAAAAGAAGCCCGTCGCATTGCCCAAGAGCGGGCGGAGGCGCTGCGGCAAACCCGTTTGCAACAGGCGCTGCTGTCTCGTCGCGTCAGCTTGGGCAGCATTTCTGCCAAGGCCCAAGAAGGCCAGCTCAAGGAGTTGAACCTCATTATCAAGACGGATGTGCAGGGATCCGCCGAGGCCATCCAGACAGCGCTGCGGGATTTGCCCCAAGAGGAAGTGCAGTTGCGGGTGCTGCTGGCGGCCCCCGGGGAGATCACAGAGACCGACGTGGATTTGGCGGCGGCCAGCGACGCGATCATCCTGGGTTTCAACACCACCCTGGCTCCCGGCGCGCGGCAGGCTGCCGACGACAAGGGGGTGGATGTGCGCGAATACGACATCATCTACAACCTGCTGGACGATCTGCGAGCGGCCATGGAGGGCCTGCTGGAGCCGGAGGAGGTGGAAGAGCCCTTGGGCCAAGCGGAAGTGCGCATGGTGATCCCCATCAGCCGCGGTGCGGTTGCCGGCAGCTACGTGCTCTCCGGCAAGGTGCAGCGCAATGCTCTGGTGCGGGTTCGCCGCAAAGGGGAGGTGGTCTACCAGGGCCGTCTCGATTCTCTGAAGCGCTTCAAAGACGACGTGCGGGAGGTGGCCGCCGGTTTCGAGTGCGGGATCGGCATCGAGAAGTTCCACGCTTGGCAGGAAGGCGACATCATCGAGGTCTACCAGATGGTCACCAAGCGGCGGACGTTGGCTCCTGCCTAGTCGCAGCCGGTGGTAGAGTTTCAGGGATCCCAGCCCCAAGGGATCCCTGGGGAGAGTTTCCCCCCAAAGCAATGGAGAAAATCTTAAGTGGCCAGAGGGAGGAAATGGATGCAACAGAGCCAGAGACTGAGCCAGATGTTGTTTGTGACGCTGCGGGAGGATCCCGCCGAAGCAGAACTGCCCAGCCACAAGTTGCTGCTGCGGGGCTGCTTTATCCGGCGGCTCTCCCCGGGGATCTACACCTATTTGCCGCTCCTCTGGCGGGTGCTGCAGAAGATCTCGGACATTGTCCGGGAAGAGATGAACGCCATTGGCGCTCAGGAGTGTCTGCTGCCCCAGTTGCAGCCGGCGGAGATCTGGCGGGAATCGGGCCGCTGGGACGTGTACACCCAAGCCGAAGGGATCATGTTTGCCCTCAAAGATCGGCAGGGACGCGAGCAGGCCCTGGGCCCCACCCATGAAGAGGTGATCACCCTGCTGGCGCGGGATCTGATCCGCTCCTATCGCCAGTTGCCGCAGACCCTCTATCAAATCCAGACCAAGTTCCGCGACGAGATCCGGCCCCGCTTTGGCCTGATGCGTGGGCGGGAATTCATCATGAAAGACGCCTACTCCTTCCACGCCAACGAAGAGAGCCTGCGCCAGACCTACCAGGACATGTACCGGGCCTACAGCCGCATCCTGCGCCGCTGCGGGCTGGAGTTTCGCGTGGTGGATGCCGACGCCGGAGCCATTGGCGGGCCATCCGCGGCTTCTCAGGAGTTTATGGTGTTGGCCTCTGCCGGCGAAGACGAGATCCTCTACACCCCCGATGGCTCTTATGCCGCCAATGTGGAGAAGGCCGTCTCCCTTCCGCCACCGGCAGCAGACTCCCCCTACACCACCTTCCAGGTTCTGGACACGCCGGGAACCGAAACCATCGAGAAGCTGGCCGATTTCTTGAAGATCTCCCCCACTCTGATTGTCAAAAACGTCCTCTACCAAGCCCTTTACGACAACGGCCTGCGGGTGGTGGTGCTGCTGAGCATTCGCGGCGATCAAGAGGTGAATGAGGTAAAACTGGCCAACCACCTCAGCCGTCTGGCGGAGCGTTACCAGGCCCACAAATTGCTCACCCTCACCCTGGCGGACGCGGAGATCCAGAAAAGCTGGCAAGGGGATCCGATCCCGGTGGGCTACATCGCCCCCGACCTACCGGATAGCTGCCTGGGCCGGCAGAAACACTTTGCCCCTCAGATCTTGCGCCTAGTTGACCAGACGGCAGCCCTGCTGAAAAACTTTGTAACCGGCAGCAACCAGGTGGGGCGGCACGTGGTGGGGGCCAACTGGGGCGAGCAGTACCCTCTGCCGGAGGTGGTGGACGTGCGCAAAGCCCAGGCGGGGGATCGCTGTCTGCTCAACCCCGACCAGATTCTGGAAACCGCCCGTGGCATCGAGATTGGGCACATCTTCCAGTTGGGCCTCAAGTTTTCGCTGCCGATGCGGGCCACCTTTACCGACGAGCAGGGCGTCGAGCAGCCGCTGTGGATGGGCTGCTACGGCATTGGGGTATCGCGCCTGGCCCAGGCGGCGGTGGAACAATCCCACGATGCCCATGGGATCATCTGGCCGGTGGCCATTGCCCCCTATCACGTGGTGGTGGTGGTGCCTAACGTCTCCGACCCGGAGCAGATGCAGGTGGCGGAAAAGTTGGTGCAGGAACTGGCTGCTGCCGGCATCGAGACCCTCTGGGACGACCGGGACGAGCGGGCCGGCGTCAAGTTCAAAGATGCGGATCTCATCGGGATCCCTTACCGCCTTACCACCGGGCGCAGTCTTAAGCAGGGCAAGGTGGAATTGGCCGAGCGGGCCACCGGCCAAGCGGTAGAAATTCCCATTGAGGAAGTGGTGGCTACCCTGAAAGAGCGGATTGCTGCTGCCCTAGCCGTGCCAGATTGAGTAGGGCTTTTGTCGTCACCAATGCTGAAAGGCAGCCTCGATTATCTATTGCGCGGCAAGAACATCCTGCTGGTGGTGGAAGCCAAAAAGGACGATCTGACGCGGGCTTTTGTCCAAATGGCGGTGGAGATGATCGCCCTGGCCCAGGTGGAGCCGCAAACGCAGATCTACGGCGCCGTCACCATCGGATCTACCTGGCAATTCGGACAGATCCTTGGGGATCCACAGACAATCCGACAAGACTTGACCTTGTACCGAGTACCGGAAGATCTGGAGAGCGTTGCCGGCATCCTCACGGCCATGGTAGGGGATCCCAGCCAACCATGAAACCCAAAACCCTCTGGTTTGCCCTGCAATTGATGGTGGCCGCTGCGGTTATCAGCGCGGCCATCAAATACGGTGGCCCCTATCTGGCCTTGCCGGAGACCCTGCCGGTGATCCTCGCCATGATCGTCTCGCCCACCTTGGTCATGGCCGGGATCCTGTGGCGCTGGCAACAGCGGTCTTCTCTTTCCCCAACCCGCGTCCAAGAGGCCCTGCCAACTGCAAACTCTGAGAACCCAAAAGTCTCTCAGCCGCCTTCCGATTGACCCTCACCCACAGCCACAAGTACCTCCCGCACCCCCCACCCCAGACCCCAACCCGATGATTATA
>NZ_JANSJB010000024.1:0-2176 GCF_047462355.1 Synechococcus sp. H55.9
GAAAGGGAGGGTTGAGGCGGGCGAGGTCTCCCCGTGGCTAGTTGGGAGGATTGCTTCCATAATTAGGGAGACGTCCAGCCAGGGGCCTGGCCGATGGAGGCCATACGCTCACTTTTGCAAGAGGAGCCTATCCTCTCGTTTGCTCTACTGCTGGGGGTGATCCTGGTGGTGCCGCTGCTCTTTGAGCGGCTGCGCCTGCCGGGGCTGGTGGGCCTTTTGGCGGCGGGGATCGCCCTGGGGCCGCAGGGGCTGAACCTGCTGAGCTCAAAGCTGCCGACGGTGCAGTTGCTCTCGGATATCGGCGTGGTCTACCTGCTGTTTGTGGCCGGGCTGGAGATCGACCTGGAGCAATTTCGGCAGACCCGCAACCGCTCCGCCACCTTTGGCTTGTTGACCTTTGCCATCCCTCTAACCGTGGGCACTGCCATTGGGCGGCTATTTGGCTTCGGCTGGAACGCCGCCATCCTGCTGGGATCCCTGTTTGCCTCTCACACTCCCCTGGGCTACCCCATCGTCAGCCGCTATGGCCTGGTGAAAAACGAGGCGGTGCTGGTCACCATCGGCGGCACCATCTTCACCGACATTGCCGCGCTGCTGGTCTTGGCGGTCTGCGTCGGCATCCACGGCGGCGAGTTTTCCCTCTGGAGCGTGATGCGGCTGCTGGGATCCCTGCTGCTGTATGCGGCTGCGGTGCTGTTTGGGGTGGACTGGCTGGGGCAGCGGTTTTTTCGTGTAACCGGCAGCGAAGAGGGCAACCAATTTTTGTTTGTGCTGCTGGCTCTGTTTGTGGCAGCTCTGGGGGCGCAATGGATTGGGGTAGAGAAGATCATCGGCGCCTTTCTGGCGGGGCTAGCCGTGAACGATGTGCTGCGGGAGGGCTCTGTCAAAGAAAAGATCGTCTTTGTCGGCAGCATCTTGTTCATCCCCGTCTTTTTTGTGGATATAGGGCTGTTGCTCGACCTGCGCGCCTTTCTACAAACCCTCAGCTCCCTTTGGCTGATGTTGAGTATCCTGCTGGGGTTGACCCTGAGCAAATACGCTGCCGCCCAACTCTGTCAGTGGCTCTACCACTACACCCCGGCGCAAAAGCTGATGATGTGGTCGCTTTCCTTACCCCAGGTGGCGGCCACCTTGGCGGCAACCCTGGTGGGGTACCGCGTGGGGTTGCTCAATGCAGAGGTGCTCAACAGCGTGGTGGTGTTGATGTTGGTTACGGCCACCCTGGGCCCAATTTTGACCAGTCGGGCGGCCACGCAAATGGCTATGGAGGAGGAACAGGGTCGGCTTCCATCTGCCGCAGGGGTCGCTCCCGCCTCTGCAGCGCCGCCTTCCCCGCCCTACGTGGTCGTGGTGCCGCTGGCCAATCCCGAAACCGAGGAAAACCTGCTGGAGATGGCCTGCCTCCTGGCCAAGCACGAGGGCGGGCGGGTGGTTCCCCTCGCGGTGGCGACCGGCCACCTGCACATGGACTCTCCCTTGCTGCAGGACTCTCTAGAACACGGCGAGGATCTGCTGCGGCGGGCAGTGGAGTTTTGTCAGGCCTCGGGAGTAGAAGTTACCCCCCTCAGCCGCATCGACAGTCACGTTGCCCAAGGGATCAGCCACGCCAGCCGTGAGCAGAACGCCAGCCTCATCGTCATGGGCTGGAGCGATCCCACCCGCTTGCGGGCCCGCCTCTTCGGCAGTGTCATCAATAGCGTCCTCTGGGCCGCCCATTGCCCGGTTGCCGTGGCGCGCCTGCTCCAGCCCTCTCACAAGCTGCGGCGGATCCTGGTGGCGCTGGAAAACTTTCGCTCGCAGGCGGCTCGGGCAGTGCGCTTAGCCGAGATCTTGGCTGCCGCCAACCAGGGAGAGGTTACCTTGCTCCACATCTGCCTCGCCAGCACCCCCGAAAGCGATCGCCAGTGGCTGGAGGCGCAGCTTTTGTCCCTGGCCCAACAGCCGGACTTGAGCTGCCCTGTCCAGGTAAAGGTCTTGGCCAGCGACGATGTCGTCGAAGCCCTCTTGCAGGAGGCCCAAGGGTTTGACCTGGTGGTGTTGCCCTCTTTTCGGCGGCGCAACCCCAGCGGGAGCCTATCCTTCAGCGACACGACCACCCGCATCCTGGAACGCCTCACCAGCTCTTTGATCATGGTCGGGGAGCCCCTCTAAACGACAGCGGGGGTCGGATCCCCCC
>NZ_JANSJB010000024.1:2276-7578 GCF_047462355.1 Synechococcus sp. H55.9
CCGGCGGGCCTAGCAGCCATCCCACCCACCACGAGCCGCTCGACCCAAGGGTGGCTGCCCCCTGCAGCCTACTGGGATCCCTGTTTCCACACTCCCCTGGGCTACCCCATCGTCAACAGCACCCAAAAAAAAGGATCCCGGCCGGGATCCTTAGGCTTGTGCCAGAGCATCAACAGCTACAAGTGAGTCAGCTCATGCTAACTCGGCTGCGGTCATAGGTGAGACGGAAGGTGGGATGCACCTTTCCTTGGATGCGGTTCCAGAAGTTGCGCACATTGACGTGCAGCCCAACCTGCTCCGTGCCGCGCACCAACATGGCTTGCTGCCGAATCCGAATCGCGCGTTGATGACCCATCATCAGGCGGCGAGCCAACTCGTCCAGAATATGGGAACGGCCCGCCTCCGGAGCAGCTGCCATCACCGGAGCGGCTGGAGCCGGCGCTGCCGCAGCCTCGGTACGATAGGCCACGCCTCGATAGAGCAGGTTCAGGTTAGTGGGCAAAACCACCGGCTTGCTCAGGTGGCGGAACCGCCAGTCCAGCCCCCGATAGCGACCCCCCACTTTGCCCGGAGAAACAGTCACCGTCGCCGGTGAGTGGGTGTAACCAACGCCACGGTAAGAGAGTTCCATGATTTTCGCCTCCAAATGTAATGGTCTGTATCCACTTCACTTCCTGAGTTGAGAAGTGACCTGGGATGTCCCCTGGACAGTCACAAGGTTTGAGGCGCGTTCCTTCGGGATAATTCCCTACTTCCGTCCTCTGGCCGCCATCTCGCCCCACGATGAGCCAAACGGCAGGCGAAAGGATGAACGATTTCTGTCTACATTCTGTATTATAAGCTACGGTTTTGGGGTGTTGTCAGCAACTTTTAACAAAAATTTCTCCTGATTCCCCCTCTAGCTATCCAACAACCCAGGCTGAATGACGCGGCATCCTCTTTGGGAGCCGGTTTGCAGCGCTTTGGGTTGGGCCCAGTCTGTCCGCAAGGCCGAAGAAAGCAGTATCGTGGAAGAATCCTCAGGATCGGCTACAAAAGTTCATACTCCTGGTGGGGTGTCTCGGTGCAGGAAGACTTTCGCCTGATTTTGGACATTGTGACGGTGTTGGCGGCAGCGGCGGCGGGCGGATTTTTGGCCTCCCTGTTGAGGCAGCCGGTGTTACTGGGGTATTTGCTGGCCGGGATCCTGGTGGGGCCGGCGGGGCTGGGGTGGATCAAGGAGTTGGTGCAGGTGGAAACCCTGGCCCAGTTTGGGGTGACCTTTTTGCTATTTACTTTGGGGGTGGAGTTTTCCCTCAAAGAATTGCGCCAGGTGCGGGGGATCGCCATTGGCGGCGGTGCCTTGCAGATCGGCCTGACCATCGCGATCACAGCGGTGCTGGCGGTGGCCAGCGGCTGGCTGACGCCGGTGCAGGGGATCTTCCTGGGGGCGGTGCTCTCTCTGTCTTCCACGGCGGTGGTGCTCAAAAGCCTCATCGAGACCAACCAGATGGGCACGCCCCAAGCTCAGGCCATGCTGGGGATCTTGATTGTGCAGGATCTGGCGGTAGGGCTGATGCTGGCGGTGTTGCCGGCTTTGGATTGTCCTTTGCCGGAGCTGGCGGGATCCCTGGCCAAGGCGCTGGCAGAAATCGGCCTGGTGGGGCTGGGGGCGGTGGTGGGCGGGATGTGGCTGGTGCCCGCTTTCCTGCGGCTTTTGGCGCAGCAGGAGAGCAAAGAAGTGTTTTTGCTGGGGGTGATCAGCCTCTGCGTAGGGATTGCCCTGTTGACGGAGCGGCTGGGCATTTCCAGTGAGATCGGGGCTTTTATCGCCGGGCTGATGATCTCAGAAGTGGAATACGCCGACCAGACCCTGGCTTACGTAGAGCCCTTGCGGGATGTGTTTGCCGCCCTCTTTTTTGCTGCCATTGGCATGCTCATCGATCCCAGCTTTATCGCCGCCCACCTGCCCTTGATCCTAGGGTTAGTGGGGCTGGTGATGGTGGGCAAGTTTTGCCTGGTGGCCCCTTTGGCCGGTCTGTTCGGCTACCCGCTCCCCTCAGCGGTGTTGGTGGGGCTGGGCCTCTCGCAGATCGGCGAGTTCTCCTTTGTCTTGGCCAGTGAAGGGCAGGCGCTGGGGCTGGTGTCGCGGCAACTCTATTTGCTCATCGTCAGCACCACCGCTGTTACCCTGCTCGTCACTCCCTTTCTGCTCAGGGGCGCGCCGCGACTGCTGGCAAACTTACAAGGGATCCCCTTCTGGGCCCGTTGGCTGGAAGGGAGCGAGCAGCCCCGCGCTCTGGCTCCCGACGCTCCCCAAGAGGGGCACGTGGTGGTGTGCGGCTATGGACAGGTGGGGCAAGACATCGTGCGCATCCTGGAAGCCCGTCGCCATCCCCTTTTGGTGATTGACCAGTCGGAACGGGTGATCCAACAGTTGCGCTCGCGCGGGATCCCCTATCTCTACGGCAATGCTGCCAGCGCCCCGGTGCTGGAGAAAGCTGGCCTGCACCAAGCCCGCGCCTTGGTGATCGCCCTGCCGGATCGCCTGAGCATGCGCCTTTGCCTGAAACGGGCGCTGGAACTGGCGCCGCGCCTGGATGTGGTGGTGCGGGCCACCCATGAAGAGGACATCGAGCAGCTCTATCAGTTGGGAGCCCGAGAAGTCGTCCACCCGGAATTTGAGGCCAGCCTGGGCTTGTGCAGCCATGTGCTGCTGAAGCTGGGCGAGCCCCTGGAGGTCATCCAGCAGGAGATCCTAGCCATCCGCAGCAGCCACTACCGCGATTTGCGCCCTCTCCACCCCAGTTGCCTGATCCCCACGCCTGTCAGTTGGCTGACACCCCCTTCTCCCCCCCTCCCCGCTCCTGCCAACGGCAGCTCACCTGAGGTGCTGGCCTGGTGGGAACACTGGCAGCGCCCCGTGCAGCCGGAATGGGCAGGGATCTCAGGCTCCGCTGAGTAGATCTCTCAGGGGAGCTAGCCAGGATAGGGGATCCGCAGGAGCTGGTTGACCGGCGGGCGAGCCACCTGCAACTGTTTTCCGTCCGGCCACTGGATCTGGATTTCCTTGACCAGCGTTTCGGATCCCAGGCCAAAGTGGGCCACCGGCTCCATCTGACAGAGGTAGCCGCTGCCGGCATCGATGGGATAGATCTGGGTGCGGGTAGAGGTGATCAGCCGCACCAGGGCGCCGCGGGCCGGGGATCCTTGGCGGGTGAGGGGCAAGACCCTTAGCCAGTTGTTGCCATTAGCCAGGGGGCGGTAGAAGCTCAGGGGCTGGGCGCCCGACTCGCCGTGGGCAATGAGCAGCTCCAGGCGACCGTCCCCATCCACATCGGCGACTGCCGCTCCCGTCCCCAATCCCTGCGGCTCGGCAGCCTCTCCAATGTCAATGGCCTGCCAGCGGCCGGAGCGCCAGCCAAACAGGCGGTTGGGCTCGCCGATGTTGTTAAAAAACAGCTCCGGGTAGCCGTCGTTGTCGAAGTCGGCAGCAATGACTGTGCGAATGCGGGAGGGCCTGGCCAGATCTGGGGGGGCCACGTTCTTGAAGATGCCGCCGGGGGTTTGGATCCAGAGGCGATGCGGCCCTTCCCAGTTGCCGTAGACCAAGTCCAGCCGCCCGTCCCCATCCAGATCCACCGCTGCCACCCCCCGCCCATGCTCGCCGGGATCCGCCAGCCCCACCTCGGCGGCAATTTCTTCAAAGGTGCCATCCCCGCGGTTGCGAAACAAAAAGTTGGGCCCCTGCTCGTTGACGGCAAACATGTCCATCCGCTGCGAGACCAAGGGCAGGGCCACCAGCCCCCGCCCGCCCGTTACCCGGTTCACCCCCGCCTCCGGTGCCACATCGGCAATCATCTGGTTGGAGCCCAGCTCGTAAAGGCGCATGGGGCCGCCGTAGTTGGCCACGAAAAACCCGTACCGCCCCTGGCCAAAGCGATCCACGCAGGCCACCGAGCGACCGGCCGTCAAGTTGAGGGCATCTTGGTTGTGGGGTAGAGAGAACAGATCCACCCAACGGGATCCCTGCCAGTCGAAGAGGCGATCCCCAAAGCGCTTGCGCCCGCCGAAGGTATCGGTATTCAAAACATAGAGTTCTTCTTGGCCGTCGCCGTCGAAGTCGCCGGCAGCCACCCCAATGGCCATGCGCCCTGCATCGGCCAGAGTATCGTCCACCAGATCCACCAGCGCCTGGCCGTTCCACTTCAAAACCCGATTCGGGCCGCGGAAGCCGCACACAAACAGCTCAAAAGCCCCGTCCCGATCCACATCGCAAACGGCAACCCCATAGAAAAGGGCAGGCGGGTTGAACAAGAGGAGGGAGCTGCAATCTCGAAACATGGGGATCCCGTCGTAGGAGAGGCAGGAACTGGTGGAGCTCCAAACTCTAATGGTATGCTAGATCTCCGCCGTAGCTTCCCTCTCGACCATGCCACGCATTAAATCTGCCATCAAGCGCGTCAAGATTGCCGAGCGAAATCGGCTACGCAACAAAGCTACCAAAGCCATGGTGCGCGCGCTGATGAAAAAAGTGATCTCTCTCTCCTCTACTTACGCCGCCAACCCCCAACCGGAAACCCTGCAGGAGATTCAAGCGGCGATGAGCGCTGCCTTTAGCCGCATCGACAAAGCGGCCAAAACAGGGGTTCTCCACAAAAACACAGCCGCCCGTCGGAAGGCTCGTCTATCTCGGATTGTGCAACGATCCCTAGCCGCCACAAGTGCCTCCTAAGACAGGGTCTTGGACAGGCGGAGCCCAAAGGGCTCTACTGCTGCCCCGGAAGCAAGCTTAAGCATTTGCCTACCAGGCTACTCTGCTGTGTGTTGCAACCTTCTCCAAACCGGCGCTGACAGCCGTTGACCTCAGCCAAGGAGCAACAGCAGCCATGGCAAGACGGGACATCTGGTCAGGGATCCCAGTTCTCGGCCAGGCCAACTAGCGGGAATCCAAGGTGCGCACCAGCCAGCGCCGCAGCGGATGCCAGGCGGGCAAAGACAAAATCCAGCGGGACTGGCGCTCCAACATCAGGCGCTCCATGGGATAGAGGCCAAACAGCTCGTAGCGGCTTTGGGCGATCAAGATCCCCAGCGTGAAGCTGACGCACAGCAAAAGGCCGAAGGTAGGCCAGCCGGGCTGGTAAAACAAGGCATAGCGCAGGCCTGTCCAGGTGAAATGGTTCCACAGGCGGATGAGATCTGCCCGCAAAGCCCAGAGGCTGGGGATCCCGACCAGCAGCCACAGCAGGCCCAGAAAGATAAAGCTGCCGCCATGGTAGAGGCGCAGCAGACGCCTGGCCGCCGGAGAGAGGGATCCCAGGCC
>NZ_JANSJB010000024.1:7678-9209 GCF_047462355.1 Synechococcus sp. H55.9
GCCTTGCTAGCTCAATGGATAGAGCACCGACCTTCTAAGTCGATGGTTGCAGGTTCGAGTCCTGCGCAAGGCGCTAGGCTCTGTTTTGAGTTGCCGACAAGCTGCCCTGATGGGGGCACCACACCTGGAAAATCACCTGCCGGGAACGGCTTTCCACCGTCAGGGATCCCTTTAACATCTCCATAGCCTTTTTGGCTAGCGGCAGGCCTAGGCCTGTCCCTCCGGCTTTGCGGCGATCCAACTGTGGGATGCGGTAGAACTTTTCAAACACATGGGGCAGCGCCTCTGGAGGAATTTCCACTCCCGTATTGCGCACCTCGATCAGCCAGCCGGGACGGTTCTGTTGATGGGTCTGGCTAAAGCGCAAACAGATGCTTTCCCCAGCCGGCGTGTACTTGCAGGCGTTGTTCAAAAGTTCGCCCACCACCCGCGACAGCAGGCTCTCATCCGTGCAGAGGGGCAAAAGGTCGGGATCCCATTCCAACTGAAACTGTTGGTTCTGCTGGGCAGCTCGCAGCCGGAAGGGCTCGGAAAGATTGGGGATCCACTCCTGAGGAGATAACCAGGTTAGATTGAGATCCCTATTTCCGGCTTCAATAGCTTGCAATTCCAACAGCTCGTTGATCAAGTCCAGCTCGCGGTTGGTCTCCATCTCCAAAATCTGCAAGTAGCGCTGCTCCCGCTCCGTCAGGTTGGCCTTGGAGAGAAAAGCAATTGCCAGCTTCATGTTGGTTAGAGGCGTGCGCATCTCGTGGGAGACCATGTGCAGAAACTCATCCTTGAGGTGGTTGAGCTCCTGCAACTGCTGCACCTGCTGCTGCACGGTTTGGAAAAGCCGGGCCTGGCGAATGGCAATCGCACACTGGCTGGCCACCCGCCGCATCAAGCGCTGTTCCCGCTCGCCAAACACCTGCCCCGGCGGACGCGAGCCGCAAATATTTCCCAGCAGGAGAGATTCGCCTTCCTGAGCATCGCAAATGGGAAGTACCAGCAGCGTGTGGCGGTCGTAGCTGGGCCAGCAGGGGTGGCCAAGGTTGCTGAAATAGCAGAACTGCCCACCCTGAAGCTGCTGGAGCACCTCGGCAAAATCGGCAAAGGGGATCTCCAGGGGAAAACGGCGGATCCCTTCTCCAGGTCGATAATCCAAGGCCAAAACGCCAACCTGTCGTTCTGAGTCATGGAGGGCAATCATGCAGCCGGAAAGGCCAAGGCTGAGGGCCAGTTCCTGCGCCACGGTTTCCAAAATCTTGTGCTCGTCTAGGCTGGAGCGAATTTCTTCCGTGATCAGTTGCAGCAGGGCCTCGTCTTCGTAGGCTTGCTGCAGTTGGCGGTTGCGCACCCGCACTTGGTAATCCAGTTCGACGTTGGCTTGCTGCAGCCTTTGATAAAGTTCCGCCTGTCGAATGGCGACTGCCAGGTGATTGCCAATTGCCCTGGCCAACTCGATCTCTTCCTCTTGCCAATCGGGTTCAGAGATCAGGCGTCTCAGGGCTAGAGCGCCCCAAAGTTTCCCTTGACAGGCCACCGGGAT
>NZ_JANSJB010000024.1:9309-28313 GCF_047462355.1 Synechococcus sp. H55.9
GGCAGATATTGGTAAAGGGTAACCCGCGCTGCCTGCAAAACCTGGCCTACTTCCTGCACCGCTACCTCAAAGAGGGCGGGTAGATCCAAAGAGGTGCTGATGGCTTGAATGAGCCGGTTAAACAGTTTTTCCCGCTGCACCTGTTGCTGCAGCCTCAGCTCGGCTTGCTTGCGCTCGGTGATGTCCAAGGTTACCCCCACGATATGGCTGGGATCCCCTTCCGGCCCCAGGAGCACGATCCCCTGGGAGAGGTGCCAGCGCACCTGCCCGTCTGCGAGGTGGGCGCGGTACTCGACGGCAAAGTTGGGATCCCCCTCCAATGCTCTAGGCCCCGCCAACTGGAGAGCTTCCTTCACCCTTTGGCGATCTTCGGGGTGAACGCTCTCGAAAAACATCTCCAGAGTGAACTCCTCGCCGGGATCCCGTCCGTACTTGGCCTTGCACTGAGGGGAACTGCTCAGCTCCCCGCTGCGCAGATCCAGTTGCCAGTAGCCCAGTTGGATGGCCTCCAGAGCCAAAAAGAGATGCTCTGGATAAAAGCCGCCGTCTTCTGGCCGCACCGGCACCAGGCGGTGTTGAGCTGAAGCCATCTCCCCCACCAAAACGGTTGGTTGTTCCACCAGCGCTACCTCATTGTGGACGATCCTCATACAGATCTGAGAGATCCCCTTGCCAGAAATCCTTAGCTTTAAGCATGATTTTAGTACTCTGCTCAAAGATGTGTTAGCCAATACAAGATCTTTACTTCACGCTTTCAGATCCGGAGAGCCGACTCTTGCCCGCAGCTTGTGGCCGAGGGGGCAGCCTCTGCTATAGTAATGGGCAGTTGCGCCTTGGATCCCAACACTGGGGATCCCCCTAGCAGGTGGGGTTAGGGCAAGCCGAAATGAGTTCGCGTTGAGAAGAGAGCAGTGCTGCATCAAGCTCCTTCCTTGCGGCTGCGCCCTCAGCCTGTGTGAAGCGTTGATTCTTTTTTATGCTGCCCTATGCCACGTTTGGCCTAAAAAAATTGCTGCTGATTTTGAGCGGGGATCTTTTCCCTCGGAAGCCTATAGTTAGTTTCTGGCGATTGTTCGATATTTTTCGGTTTGCGGTAACGCGGCTGCTCAAGGTGCCGCTGCCCTCTTCCTTTGGTTAGCGGGCAGAGACAACCCAACGGATGGGGATAACCTCAGGTTGGGCTAGCTGGCGAAGGTGAGGTTGTCCCCAAGAACGGATTCTTTGAGCCTATCCTCTTGCCGGCCAAGGTCGCCAAAGTTGCTTGTGGCAACGGCCAGGTTGTCCTGTACGGGCTGATGGCTAGCTTAGAGCGCCTGGGGTGGCAGGCAAGGGGATCCCTGCGGCATTTTTCAACGGATCGTCACCCAGCCAATTCACTTTCTGTAGAATTCAAGGTTATTTCTGTGATTTGTGAACTTCCTCGCAGTCCTCAGCCTGCTCTGCAGGAGCAGGAGCGATCGCTTTCTGCCACAACCGCGGCTGTCCGGCCCGAATGGCCAAGCCACCCCCTGGATCCCTTGAATGGCGAAGAAATCCGGCAAGTGGTCAAAATCCTGCGTCAGGAGCGCCCTCTTGCTTCCCGCTGCCGCTTTGTCACCATCCAACTGCAGGAGCCGGAGCGGCCCTGGATGGAAGCTTGGCAACCGGGCCAACCCTGGGATCGGCAGGCGTTTGTGGTGCTGTTGGATCCCGCCGAGGGCAGCACCTACGAGGCGGTGGTCTCCCTCTCCCGGCAGCAGGTGTGCTCTTGGCAGCTCGTCCCCGGCGTGCAGCCGCCCCTTTTGGACGATGAGGTCTACGCCTGTGACCGCTTGCTCAAGGAGGATCCCCAATTTCTGGCCGCCCTGCAGCGGCGGGGCATTGCCGATGTGGAGCGGGTGATGGTGGACTACTGGACGGTGGGCTACTTTGGGATCCCGGAAGAAGAGGGGCGGCGGCTGGTGCGGGGTCTGTGTTTCCTGCGCACTTCCCCTTACGACAATGGCTATGCCCGTCCCCTCGAAGGCCTCTACCCCTGGATTGACCTCAACCAAATGCAGGTGATCAAGGTGGAGGATCGCGGCCCCTGGCCTCTGCCCCCGGAAGATGGCAATTTTGACGAGATCTTCTTCAAAGAGTTTCGCCGAGATTTGAAGCCTTTGGAAATTACTCAGCCCCAAGGGGTGAGCTTCCAAGTAGAAGGCCACCACATCCGCTGGCAGAAGTGGGATCTGCGCATCAGCTTTAACCCCCGCGAGGGGCTGGTGCTGCATCAGGTGAGCTATGAGGATCAGGGCCGCCTTCGCCCCATCCTCTATCGGGCTTCGGTAGCCGAGATGGTGGTGCCCTACGGGGATCCACGGGATCCCCACTGTCGCAAGAACGCCTTTGACGTGGGGGAATACGGCATCGGCATGCAGGCCAATTCCCTGCGCCTGGGCTGCGACTGCCTGGGGGAGATCTACTACTTCGATGCCTGGCTGCCCAGCAACAGCGGTGAGCCCATGCTCCTCAAAAACGCCATCTGCATGCACGAGGAGGACTTTGGCGTGCTCTGGAAGCACACCGACTGGCGCACGGAGCGAGCTCAGGTGCGGCGCTCGCGGCGGCTGGTGCTCTCTTTCTTTACCACCATCGGCAACTACGACTACGGCTTTTTCTGGTACTTCTACCAGGACGGCACGCTGGAGTTCGAGGCCAAGCTCACCGGCATCATCAACACCTGCGCCACCCTGCCGGGGGAGGAACCGGAGTTTGGCGTCTTGGTAGCGCCCCAATTGTCTGGCCTCAACCACCAGCACTTTTTTACCGTGCGCCTGGACATGGCGGTGGATGGGCCGGGCAACTCCCTCTACGAAGTCCACGCCGAGCCGCTGCCCTTGGGGCCGGATAACCCCTACGGCAACGCCTTCCGCGCCCGCTCCACCTTGTTGAGCACTGAGCAGGAAGCCAAGCAAACGGTGGATCCCTTGCGGGGGCGCTACTGGAAGATTGTCAACCCCAACCGCCACAACCGCCTGGGGCAGCCGGTGGCCTACAAGTTGCTCCCAGGAGAGAATGTCCGGTTCCTGGCCCACCCCGACTCCTGGCTGTATCGACGGGCAGGGTATTTGGCCCACCACCTCTGGGCCACGCCCTATCATCCTGGCGAAAAGTTCCCGGCGGGGGACTACCCCAACCAACACCCCGGTGGGGAAGGGCTGGTGAAATGGACACAAGCCAACCGATCCCTAGAAAATACCCGCCTAGTGCTCTGGTACAGCTTTGGCTGTAACCACTTCCCCCGCACCGAAGACTGGCCGGTGATGCCGGTTAGCTACATTGGCTTTCTGCTCAAGCCGCTGGGCTTCTTTGAGTGCAACCCGGCTTTGGATGTGCCCCCTCCGCCGCCGAAAACCAAAAGCTGCTGCAGCACCAGCCATTCCCACTAGCTGCAGTGAGCGCCAGGCCCCACCTTGGCATGGCGTTGGATCTTGCCGGACTTTCATGGACGCCCAAAAGCCCTCCAGCAACCTTCTGGGCCTAGGGCACCTGAGGATGGAGCTGACGGGAGTCGAACCCGTGTCCGAGATGGGTACTAAGGGATCACTCATTCACAGGCTTAGCCTCTTTGACCCTCGAGGCGGGGATCGCCGTTTGGATCCCGGCGATGGGATTTCTCCGCCTAATCTTGGTCTCTCCCTCGACGGAGCCAGAGCAGAGAGCTGCACCCGTTGGGGTTGTGATCCGCCCACTTAACGGGGTCGTGAGCAGATCCTCGAGCTCAGAGTCAGTTTTCGGTTACTGAGCCTTAGGCAGCCAGAGCAGCTGCTTTACGAGCAAAGGGTACGACGTTGTTCGCACGTACTGGTTTGAGCCTGGTGATAACGGGATAAGCTCAATCCCGACCTGTATCATGAACCCATGTTCGCCACCCCGTCGAAACCGTTACAGCCCCAGGGTTGGTCTAAGTTCAGCATAGCAAGATTTTTAGGGATACGGCCAGAACCTTTGCTAGTGTGACAGAAGTTTTGCTAGTATGACAAAGCTGCAAACTTGGGTCGGTAGCTCAGCGGTAGAGCACTCGGCTTTTAACCGATTGGCCCAGGGTTCGAATCCCTGCCGACCCATGTCTTCGGTCACTTGCAAGTAGCAGCGCGACCTGGAAACTGGCGCGGCAACGGTTTATTCGCCCTCCCTGTCGTCGGTTGCCGGTCGGAAGGCCATGTTCTTGCGCCTAGGTGCGGCCGAGATGCTCCAGTTGATCCAGGTTGGGGCCGCTCAGCCGGAAGGCTTGGCCAAACCCCTGAATAAAGCTGCCGCCGGTGGGGGTGATCTGGCAGAAGTGAAAATCCGCCAGGCCCAGGATCATCTCGGCAATCTCGTACTTGGCACGATAAAGGGCCTCAAACCCCCAGGCTTGGGCCTCCGCGCGGCTGAGGAACCGGGCTTCTCCGCTCACCATCACCCGCGGCAAAGCGTGGTTGCTGCGGGGATCCACCGGCGTGGGCGGCTCGTGGATGAGCAAGCTGGCGCGGGGATCCGCCCGCAAAGCCTGGGTGTGGGAAGAAAGATCGCTAATGACAATGGCAAAACGCAAGGGATCCCGTTGCACCACAAAGGGCACCAGCGACACTGCCGGGGATCCCTGCTCCAGCACCCCCAAGCAGGCCACCGGCTGGCTCTCCAACAGCGCCTTCAACTTTTCCTGCGCCGACATCGCTTCTTCTCCCATGGCCTTTGTTATTATGCCCAAGCCCCCCTTGCTGGAGAAGGGATGGATCCCTGGGATAATAGCTCTTAGCCCGCCGGGAGCGACCGTTTTCGACCCTATCGATACATCCCGATGGATTGTGATTATCTCGTTCAGATCCTTACAGCTCGCGTTTACGACGTGGCCCAAGAAACCCCCCTGGAGCCGGCTTTTAACCTCTCCCGCCGCCTGAACAACCCGGTCTGGCTGAAACGGGAAGACATGCAGCCGGTTTTCTCCTTCAAGCTGCGCGGGGCTTACAACAAGATGGCCCACTTGCCCCCGGAGCAACTGGCGCAAGGGGTGATCGCGGCCTCCGCAGGCAACCACGCCCAAGGAGTGGCCCTGGCAGCACAGCGGCTGGGCACTCGGGCCATCATCGTCATGCCCGTCACCACCCCTCAAGTGAAGGTGGATGCCGTGCGGGCGCGGGGCGCAGAAGTGGTCTTGTACGGAGATACCTTTGACGATGCCTACGCTCACGCGCGGCAACTGGAAGCCGAGAAAGGTTTGACCTTCATCCATCCATTCGACGATCCCCTGGTGATCGCCGGCCAGGGTACCATCGGCATGGAAATCCTGCGCCAGTACCAACAGCCCATCCACGCCATCTTCGTCGCTGTTGGCGGGGGCGGCCTGATCGCGGGCATTGCCGCCTACGTTAAGCGCTTGCGCCCCGAAATCAAGATCATCGGTGTAGAACCGGTGGACTCCGATGCCATGTACCGGTCTCTCCAGGCAGGCCGGCGGGTGCGCCTATCCCAAGTAGGTCTGTTTGCCGATGGAGTGGCAGTGCGGGAAGTGGGGGAAGAGACCTTCCGCCTCTGTCAGCAGTACGTGGACGAGATCCTCCTGGTGACTACCGACGACACCTGTGCCGCCATCAAGGATGTCTTTGAAGATACCCGCTCCATTTTGGAGCCTGCCGGAGCTCTGGCCATTGCCGGCCTCAAAGCCTATGTGAGCCGCACCGGCATCCAAGGACAGACTTTGCTGGCGGTCGCTTGTGGGGCGAACATGAACTTCGACCGCCTGCGCTTTGTGGCCGAACGGGCCGAAATCGGCGAACAGCGGGAAGCCATTTTTGCCGTCACCATTCCGGAACGACGCGGCAGCCTGCGCCGGTTCTGTGCCCACATTGGCCAGCGCAACCTCACCGAGTTTAACTACCGCATCGCCGACGAGCAAGAAGCCCATATCTTTGTCGGGCTGCAGGTGCGGGATCGGGCCGATGCCCAAGCGGTGGCTCTGGATCTGGAGCGGGCCGGCTTCAAGACCTTGGATCTCACCGACGATGAGCTGGCCAAGTTGCACCTGCGCCACATGGTGGGCGGGCGCTCTCTGCTGGCGGAAAATGAGCTGCTCTACCGCTTCGAGTTCCCCGAACGGCCCGGAGCTTTGCTGAAGTTCTTGTCTTGCATGAGCCCCAATTGGAACATCAGCCTGTTTCACTACCGCAACAACGGCGCCGACTACGGTCGCGTTCTCATCGGCATGCAGGTGCCCACCTGCGAAATGCCCGAGTGGCAGCGTTTTCTGGATACGTTGAGCTATCGCTACTGGGACGAGAGCCACAACCCCGCCTACAAGTTGTTCCTCGCCTAGTCGGCCTTTGTCGGGAAGCTCAGGGTGCCGGGCATCCACAAAGTCGTAAACAAAACTTTACAATCCTATGCAAAACGAGCTAAACTAGGTAAGGAAGAAACAAGGAGAACCCTATGAGCCGATATCGCTCCGTCGTTGTTGAAGAAGGCGGCCGCCTAAACAATTATGCTATCGAGCCGGAAATGTATGTGGACACCACTCCGCGGGTGGGCTTTACCGAGTATGCAGAGCGACTGAACGGGCGTTTGGCGATGATCGGCTTTGTTGCCCTGATCCTGTTTGAATCTCTGTCCGGCTCTACCCTGATCGGCTGGTTGCAATCCCTAGGGCAGTAGGGCAGGAGAGCTATTCTTTGCCTGAACAAGCCCCTTGCTAGTTGAGTCTAGCGCTGAGCTGGCCTAGCAACCCTGGCCCCTGGCCAGGGTCTTTTTTTCTACTTGCAGGCGAGATCTCTGAGGTTGCAGTCATTGTCAAATAGCAATGAAACGTTTCTCTACGTCGTTATTGTTCCGCAACGCTGTCGCGCAGGTACCGCTCTAACTCCCCTCTCCCTCTGGGAGAGGGGCTGGGGGTGAGGGTGCCTCTGGGAGAGGGGCTGGGGGTGGTCGCGTGAGCGGCGCGGAGCGCTTGGGCTGGCGGCAAAGTGTCTTAATCTTGTTTAAAACGACTATAAAGGCTGGGCATTTCCCAGTGCAGCTCGACGTGGGTATGGCCTTCTGGGGTCTGGGTGCGGTGCCAGGATCCCTTGGGTAGATAGCGGGCGATGGTATTCATGGCCTTGCTGCCGTAGCCGCCACCAGGGCTGGGAGCGTATTCAACGCCGTCATTGACTACCGATAGGCAACAATGTCGCTCCGTTTGTGCCAGCGACACCCTGACGAAAGAAGCACTGCCTTTGGGGGGCTGTACGTGGGCGATGACATTGCCGATGGCCTCGCGCAAAAAACGCAAGATGTCCTCCCGTTGGTCGAACCACTCGCTGGTGTTGGGCTCCTGCAGAGGTTGCAGGTGGCGCTCTACGGACAAGGTCAGGCTGCCCGTCTGAATCAGCTCGTCCAGATAGGTGTCGATGCCCCGGTGCAAGCCTTCCCGCAAGCTGGGGGAGATATGCAGCTTGGTGGCCAGGGTGCGCACGTCGTTGAGCTGCTCGCGAATGCCCCGCCCGATCCTCTCCAGTTGTTCCAGCAGGCGATCGTAGATGGCGGGGTCAGAGTCTTTCCCCTGCTGCTGTTGCCATTGCAGGCTCTCCAGGTCGTCCATCACCACCTTCAGCTCCTGCAGCTCGCGATCGTGAATGTCGGTGGCTACTCGGTAGAGCAGCTTGCGGGCCTGGTCGACGGCGGCCTCCTGTTCGGCTCGGCGCAAGCGCTCCAATTCTTGTTGTTGAGCCAAAAGCCGCTCCTGGTTCTCCACAATGACCAGAGTGAGCAGCAGGCTCACCCCTGTTAACCCACTGGCCAAGGCCGGCAAAACGAAAGGCCAAACCCAACGCCACAGCAGAAACTGGGCCACAGCCCACCCTTCGTAAACGGCCAGCCCCACCAGGGGCCGCAGGAGAAACCCCTGTTGTTGCCAGTCCCAATGGTTCAGTCGCAGGGAGGGGCGATAAAGTACCAAGAGCAGTCCCGTCCCTGCTCCCAGCAGCAAGACCACCCCGCCTGCCAGCCCTGACGGCAGGGAGTGGTACACGTCTCCGGTGAGCAGGCTGGACAAGATTTGCGCCTGCAGCTCCACTGCCGCAATCTGGGATCCATCCGCCGTTCGCACCGGGAAGGTCTCTGGGTAGCCGCCCACAAAGCCCACCAGGACAATTTTGTCCCGCAATTGGTCGGCAACTTTGGGGTTGAGGGGAGGGATCCCTTCCTGGCCGCGGCAGGCTTGGCCGGGGCTGAGCGTCGGGGAGCCGGATCCCGTCTGGGGGATCACCGGCGGACAGATCTGCTCGATGGGAATGATGGGGATGCTGTGCTGGGATCCGAGGGGGTTGAATTGAACTGGCTGCAAACCCCGCTGGCGAAACCAGCGGCTGGCCCGCTCCGGGTCGTACTTGGCAAAAGCCAGCGCTTCCACAGAGGCAAACATCTGCTCCTCTTGGCTGTCGCGGCGCAGGTAGAGCCCTCGCAACTGGGCCTGGCGCAGGATCCCGGCCCCATCGACTTGGTATTGCACCACCCCTTGCACGTGCTCTGGCGGCACCAAATACTCCAGTCGCAAGGACGAAAAGGGCAAGAAGTGGTTGTAGATGTTGATCTCGGCCCGGCCAAAGCTCTCGCTGCTTCGGGTGGCCAAAACCAAGCGATCCGGGTAGCGCTGCACCACCTGCCGCAAGGGGGCATCCAGGTTTTCGTTGCCCAGGTTTTGGGGCACCACAAAGCTGCTGGGCAGGTTCAGCACCACCACCCTGGCCTCGGCCTCTTCCAGCAGGCGCAAGGTCAGGCCGGCGTAGTTCGCCCGTTCCAGGAGAAAGTCAACATTGTGCTGGCCATCACCATTTTCTCCCTGCCCATCGATGCGGCCATCGATGCCGACGATCACCACTTTTGGAGAAGGTTGCTGAGGGCCGCGGTGGGCGTAGAGCCATTCCTGGGAGTCGCTCTCCAGCCGCAGCAACAACGGATGCTGGGCAGAAAGGTTGAGCAGGGTGGCCCACCCCAAGCCCCAAGCCAAGGCCCAACCCAGCCTCCGCCGCGAGGGCGACGGCCGAGCTTGAGAAACAGGATCTTGAGCCGTGAGAAAGTCAGGAGCGAACGGCACTGCAGACGCGAGCAAGCAAGAGGGAGCTTTCTCTGCCATTCTGGCTGTCGAGGGGATCCCAGTTGCTGGGGGGAAACCGCAGCTTCAGGGGTGATGGTTGCGCACCCGCGCGGCTTCCTCAGGGCTGATGCCAAGACGGGTGAGGTTGATGCGGCCTTTGTGATCGATGCTGCGCACCTTGACCACCACCTCATCCTCCACAGCAACCTCATCTTCTACCCGGGTGACGCGGTACTCCGCCAGTTGCGAAATGTGGATCATGCCTTCTTTGCCCGGCAAGAACTCCACAAAGGCGCCGATGGGGATGATGCGGGTCACCTTGCCCAGGTACACCTGCCCCTCTTCCACCCGCCGCACCAGGTTTTCGATCATCGCCCGCGCCGCTTCCGCCTGGCTGCCCACCGAGGAGGACACGGTGATCGTGCCATCGTCGCTGATGTCCACCTTGGCACCTGTCGCTTCCGTGATGCCGCGCACCGTCTTGCCACCAGGGCCGATGATCTTGCCGATATCCTCGGGATCCACCTTGAACGTGAGCAGACGGGGGGCTGTTTTGGCCAACTGGGGTCGAGGGGCAGGGATGACCTCCAGCATCTTGTCGAGGATAAACTCCCGCCCGGCCTTGGCCTGCTGGATGGCTTTCTCCACCACATCCACGGTGATGCCGGTGATTTTCATGTCCATCTGCAAAGCGGTGATCCCGGCCCGTGTGCCGGCCACCTTGAAGTCCATGTCGCCCAGAAAGTCCTCGATGCCCTGGATGTCGGTGAGGATGCGCACCTCATCCCCCTCTTTGATCAGGCCCATGGCTACCCCGCTGACTGGCGCTTTGATCGGCACCCCCGCGTCCATCAGGGACAGAGTAGAGCCGCAGACGGATCCCATTGAGGTAGAGCCGTTGGAAGAAAGCACCTCCGACACCACCCGCACCACATAGGGAAACTCCTCTTCCCTGGGCAGCACCGGCACCAAGGCCCGCTCGGCCAGCGCCCCATGGCCGATCTCCCGTCGTCCCGGCGAGCGCGAGGGCCGCGTTTCCCCCACCGAAAAGCCCGGAAAATTGTAGTGGTGCATATAGCGCTTTTCATCCACCGGGTGCAAGTCGTCCAGCTCCTGGGCATCGCCGGGAGTGCCGAGGGTGGTGATGGAAAGGACTTGGGTGAGGCCGCGGTTGAACAGAGCGCTGCCGTGCACCCGCGGGATCAAACCCACCCGGCAAGAGACCGGTCGCACCTCGTCCAGCTTGCGCCCATCCACCCGCACCCCCTCCCGCAGGATCTGCTGGCGCATCAGCTTCTTGGTGAGGGCCTTAAACTGATTGTCCAATTCTTTGGGGTTTTCCAGCAGATAAAGCCGCAAGGGATCCCCCTCTGGCCGCGCTTGGATTTGGGCCTCTAGCTTAGCCTTGATCGCCTCCAGTTGCTGCTCGCGGCTGGTCTTGTCCAGGAACTGCCTGAGGATAGAGCGAATGCCCTCCTGAGCCTGCTCTGCCACAAAGGCAACCAGCTCCTCATTGACAGGGGGAGGGGGCAGCTCTACAGGAGTGATGTTGAGATCTGCGAAGACTTGCTGTTGGGCCTTGAGCAGCTCTTGAATGGCCTCAAAACCAAACTCGATGGCCTCCACTATGTCCTTCTCCGGCAGTTGGTTGGCCCCCGCTTCCACCATGATCACGCCATCGGCACAGCCGGCCACCACCAGATCCAGGTCGCCGGCCTCAATTTCGGCATAGGTGGGGTTAAGGATAAATTCATCCTTGACCAAGCCCACCCGCACTGCCGCCACCGGTCCGTTGAAGGGGATGCGAGCGCCGTGAATCGCCAACGAGGCTCCCAAAATGCAGAGCACATCGGGCGGCACTGCATCGTCCACCGAGAGGGTGGTGGCCACCACCTGCACGTCGTCCCGCAGCCATTCCGGGAACAACGGACGAATGGGTCGGTCTATGAGACGAGAGATCAGAGTGGCCCGTTCCGGTGGCCGACCTTCCCGCCGCAAGTATCCCCCCGGGATCCGTCCGGCGGCGTAGAGGCGCTCTTCATAATCGACCAACAGGGGCATGAAATCGACACCAGGCCGCCCCGCCTGCCGGGTGGCTGTGACCAGAATCGAAGTTTCGCCCGAAGTCAGCCAGACCCCACACCCTGCCTGGGGAGCCATCAGCCCGATATTGATGTCAATTTCCCGCCCGTAAAAGGAAATCGACCGAGTGTATTCTGCCATGTAACGCTTCGCCTTCTTTTTTTCTTGACGTTATCGTAGCATTCTCCCTTTATTCTTCCTGTTCAGCCCCTGCTGACCGGCGGTATCAATACGACTTCATCTTCTGCCGATAGGGGGGTGTCGGCGGCTACAAAATCGAGGCTGAGAGCGAAAAAATTGCCCGTCTTGCAGCAGGGGTAAAACTGTTCTTCTGGCTCTGGTCGGGGAGCTGCGGTAAGGCTAGGGTAGGCCAGATGCTCGCTTGCCGCCAACCCAACGGGTTCCCGTGCTGATGCTAGAGCCGCTGACGCCTGCCCAAATCAGGGCCTACCTGGAGCGCATTGGCTACGTCGGCCCCACCCAGCCCACCCCGCAAACCCTACGCCAAATCCACCTGGCCCACCTGCTGCGGGTGCCGTTTGAAAATCTGGATATTCACTGGGGTCGCCCCATTCGCCTGGAGCGGGATTTCTTGTTCCAAAAAATCGTCCGCGAGCGGCGGGGCGGCTTTTGCTTTGAACTGAACAGCCTGCTGGCCGCTGCTCTGCAGGGGATGGGGTTTTCGGTCCATCTGCTCTCGGGACAGGTGAGCCGGGCCGTTCACGCTACTCGGACTGATGGCTGCTTTGGCCCCGAATGCGACCATCTGGCCCTGCAGGTGAGCTGCGGCGATGAAACATGGCTGGCAGATGTGGGCTATGGAGATGCCTTTCGGGAGCCGTTGCGGTTGGGGGATCCCAGCATCCAAGCCCAGGCGGAAGGGCGCTACCGCCTCACCCCCTGGCCCGCAGCTCCCGCACGCTACTGGCTGGTTCAACAGGAACGACCGGATCGCACCTGGAAAACCCTCTTCCTGCTGGATCGGATCCCGCGCCAACTGCAGGAGTTCGAGCCCATGTGCCGCTTCCACCAAACGTCGCCGGCATCCAGGTTTACCCGCCTGCGCCTGTGCAGCCTGGCCACCCCCAGCGGACGGATCACCCTCACCGCCCGCGCCGATGGCTCCCTCTTTAAATGGATCGAGACCACCCCAGAAGGCCGCCGGGAACGCCCCCTCAAGGACGAGAAAGAATACGAACACCTGCTGGCTTGCGCCTTCGGGATCCGCCTGCCGCCGGGGATCCCAGGAGAAAAATTGCAAGACCCAAGCCAACCGGCATTCCAACAGAGACCACCCCAATCTCCCCCCAGCAGGGTCAGAACCCCTGCCAACTAATGTCAGAATAAAGGTTGGCAATGTTTCGTTATCCCAGTAACCGTTATGGATGCTGCCGCGGTCGCTGCATTTGATGGCCAAGCCCTCGATCACGTGCTCATTTTCGACACCACCCTGCGCGACGGGGAGCAGTGCCCCGGCGCCACCCTCAACACCGAAGAAAAGCTGGCCATTGCCCGGCAACTGGCCCGGCTGGGAGTGGACATCATCGAAGCGGGGTTTGCCTATGCCAGCCCTGGCGATTTCGAGGCGGTGCAGAAGGTGGCCGAACAGGTGGGCACCCCCGATGGCCCTGTGATTTGCAGCCTGGCCCGCGCCCTCAAGCCGGATATTGAGGCAGCCGCCGAAGCCCTCAAGCCTGCCGCCAAGCCGCGCATTCACACCTTCATCTCCACCTCCGACATTCACCTCAAGTACCAGTTGCGCAAGACCCGCGCCGAAGTGCTGCAAATTGCCGAAGAGATGGTGGCTTATGCCAAGTCCTTCGTGGAGGATGTGGAGTTTTCCATGATGGACGCCACCCGCTCCGATCCGGAGTTTCTGTACCAGGTGATCGAGGCAGCCATTCGGGCGGGAGCCAAAACCATCAACATCCCCGACACCGTCGGCTACGTCATGCCGGAGGAGTTCGGCCAACTGATCAAGGGCATCCGCGAGAACGTGCCCAACATCAAGCAAGCGATCCTTTCTGTGCACGGGCACGACGACTTGGGCGTCTCGGTGGCCAACTTCCTGGAAGCGATTAAGCAAGGCGCACGTCAGGTGGAAGTGACGGTCAACGGCATTGGCGAGCGGGCCGGCAACACGGCGCTGGAAGAATTGGTGATGGCCCTGCACGTGCGGCGCAGCTACTTCAACCCCTACTTCGGCCTGCCCGTAGACTCCGAGAAGCCCCTCACCCACATCAAAACGCAGGAGATCTACCGCACCTCCCGTCTGGTCTCCAACCTCACCGGCCTGCTGGTGCAGCCCAACAAGGCCATCGTCGGCTCCAACGCCTTTGCCCACGAATCGGGCATCCACCAGGACGGCATGCTCAAAAACCGCCAGACCTACGAGATCATGGACGCCCAGACCATCGGCCTGCAATCGAGCACCTTGGTGTTGGGCAAGCACTCGGGCCGTAATGCCTTCCGCACTCGCTTGAAAGAACTGGGGTTCGAGCTGTCGGAGCAGGATTTGAACAAAGCCTTCTTGCGCTTCAAAGAGCTGGCCGACAAGAAAAAAGAAATCTCCGATCTGGATCTGGAAGCAATTGTTAACGACGAAACTCGCTCGGTGCCCGAACTCTACCGTCTAGAGCATGTGCAAGTGGTGTGCGGCAACCGCGAGGCTCCCACCGCCACGGTGCGCCTGATCACTCCTGAGGGGGAAGAGCGGGTAGATGCGGCCGTAGGCACAGGCCCGGTGGATGCGGTGTACAAGGCCATCAACCGCATTGTCAACATCCCCAACAGGCTGATCGAGTTTTCCGTCCAATCGGTTACCGCCGGCATCGACGCCATCGGGGAAGTGACCATCCGCCTGCGCCACGAAGACCGCATCTTCTCCGGCCATGCCGCCAACACCGACATCATTGTCGCTTCGGCCCAAGCCTACATGAATGCCCTCAATAAGCTCTACTTTGCCCTGCACGCGGCGCGCTCTACCCCTGAACAGCGGGAGGCCGCTACTCAAAAAATCTGATGGGAGGGTGGCAATCCCGTATCCAGCCAAGCGGTTTGCGCGGCGAGACGGGATCCTTTATAGCCATCCAAGCAACTCAACACTGTTATGGGCTGGCCAAAGGGATCCCATCCGCAAACACCCGCCCGATCACTTCCTCGATGGGCGGATCTGTTATTGTTAGATCCAACACCTCCAGCTCCGCCAACAACTGGGCCACCGTCTGGGTAAGCTGCTCCCGCTGCACCCACAGCCGCGCCTCGCAGCCGTCGGGATCCCCCTCGCTGCGCACCTCCCCATAACGCTGCAGTTGGGCAACAGAGCAAGGACGGGCCAATTCCAACTTGACTTCTCGGTAGGGGGCAAAGCGCTCCAGCAGCGCCTCCAGGTCACCATCGTAGATGAGCCGCCCCGCGTTGATGACCAACACCCGTTGGCACAGCGCGGTGATATCGGCCATATAATGGCTGGTCAACAATACCGTCGCCCCGTAGCGGCGGTTGTAATCCCGCAAAAATTGCCGCACACTGACCTGGGCGTTGACATCCAACCCCAAGGTGGGCTCATCCAAAAACAAGATCTGCGGGCGGTGCACCAGGGCCGCCAACAGCTCCGCCTTCATCCGCTCCCCTAGGGAAAGCTTGCGCACCGGCTGCTTCAGCTTGCCTGCCAAGTTGAGCAGCTCCGCCAGCTCCCCCACCCGTTCGCGAAACTCCTTCTCCGGGATCTCGTAAACGGCGGCGTTAATCCGCAGAGAGTCTATCGCCGGCAGATCCCAGATGAGCTGCTGCTTCTGCCCCATCACCAGGGTGATCTGCCGCAAAAAAGATGGCTCGCGCCGGTAGGGCACGTGGCCGACCACCTGCAGCGTGCCCCCAGAAGGATAGATCAAGCCGGTCAACATCTTGAGGGTGGTGGTCTTGCCTGCTCCGTTCGGCCCCAAGAACCCCACCACCTCCCCCGGCTGAACCTGAAAGCTGATGGACTGCACTGCCGGGATGTAGCGGTAGGTGCGGCGAAAGAAGTGGCGCAGGGTGCCCACCACTCCCGGCTCCTTGATGGCCACCGGGTAAACCTTGCTCAGGTTGTAAGCAGCGATGATCGGTTCCAGCCGGGCCGGCACATGAGGCAACATCTATCCCTCCCATGAAACAACCAGATCCGCCACCCCAGCCCCAAGGGCACATCTTTTGGAGCTGGGCATACCGGATCTGGAGAGGGCTATTCTCAGTATCTGAGGGAAAGAAACAAAGGGATAGGGAAACTACAGCAGTCCTACGTCCATCCCAGGCTTGCCCGTGGCCAGCTCTACCTTCAGGATACGGCCACCCGATTTCTGGATGCGCTGCTGCTCCCGAAACCAGTTTTCGTAGGGCACCAGCTTTGTGAAGTAGGTGTTTTGCAGCTCCCGCTGGGTGCGAATCCGGGTTTGGCTGGGCACACAGGCCGTGATCTTAAACATGCGCATGATATGGGATCCCCGCTCAACAACGAAATGGGCCGTCTTGACCAGCAAAACAGGCGACCTACCTCAGAAAGCTCGCGTACCCCCATCAGCACACCAGATCCCTGCGGCAAGTCGCCCGTCGTGCTCGTTGGACAATGAACCTTACGCCGAAGCAATGGCGCTGGTAGCTAGCTCAGACCAGAGCAGATGTAATCGAAATACACACCCATTTCCTTGCCGGCATCAGCACCCACCAGAGCGGCCGTCACCTCTTTCATGGCTTGGATGGCCTGGATGGTGGCCCCAATGGGCACTCCCAGCGAATTGTAGGTCTCCTTGAGCCCGTTCAGCACCCGCTCATCGAGAATGGAGGGATCCCCGGCCAGCATGGCGTAGGTGGCGTAGCGCAGGTAGTAGTCCATGTCGCGAATGCAAGCGGCATAGCGACGGGTGGTGTACATGTTGCCACCGGGACGGGTGAGATCAGAGTACAGCAAGGCCTTGGCAGCCGCATCCTTGACGATGGTGGAGGCATTGGCCGCGATGGTGGCAGCCGCCCGCACCCGCAACTCGCCCGTGGCGAAGAAAGCTTTCAGCTTCTCCATGGCCGAGTTGTCCAGATACTTGCCTTGGACATCGTAGCTGTTGATCACAGCGGTAATCGCGTCTTGCATGATGAGCTTCCTATCAAGTCGGTGAACAGCAAACGGTTGTGCAGCAAAAACAATGAGGGACTAGCTCATTGCCCCCACCACAAAGTCGAAGTAGTAGCCGGCTTCAGCCGCATCGTCGGGAGAGAGCAGACCCATGGCCACCTGCTTCATTTGACGAATGCTCTCGGCCACCGCCGGAATGGGTGTGCCCAAAGAGTTGTACATCTCGCGGACACCCACCAGACCGATCTCTTCGATGGGGGTGACGTCGCCGGCAATGACACCGTAGGTGATCAGGCGCAGGTAGTAGTCCATATCCCGCAGGCAAGTCGCCGTCATCTCCTCTCCGTAAGCATTGCCACCTGGGGAGACGATGTCAGGGCGCTTCTGGAAGAGTTGGTCGGCAGCTTGTTTGACGATGCGCTCACGAGACTCGGTTAAGACTTGAGCAATGCGCAACCGCTTCTCACCCGAGGCAACAAAGGACTTGATTCGATCCAGTTCCCCCGGGCTGAGGTAGCGGGCCTCCGCGTCCGCGTTCACAATCGATTTCGTAACAACACTCATGGATATCCATCCTCAAGTCGATTTTTTAAAGAGTATGACGAGCATACCCGCAAGCTATTTTCCGATATGCTTGCCGTCTACCATCTCAGATCTTCACACTTCTTAAAGTCTCTCCCAGAAAAGGGACGGTCTCATGCCCACCCCAACAGGAGAGTGCTCTCCCCCAAGTCCGGCAAGAGAGGGGTTACAATCGAGGGTGAAAGTTAAGTCGCCAGGGGATCCCTGCAGGCTTGCTTTAGGACATGCGTTGAGGTTGCGATGACGGATGTCTCTGGGTCAGAACGATTGAAGCGAGCGAAAGGTTCTCAGGATCCTTCTGAGGCTGCTCCCTCATCTCTGCCGGATCACCTGATCCGGGCCACGGCGGCGGAGGGCAAGATTCGGGTGGTGGGCTTGGTGTCTACCCAGGCGGTGCAAGAGGCCCGGGAGCGGCACAAGCTTTCCTATGTGGCGACGGTGGCCCTGGGGCGGGCCATGAACGCAGCCCTGTTGCTGGCGGCCAACCTAAAGCGACGCCAGGCGCGGATTAACCTGCAACTGAAAGGGAATGGCCCCTTGGGCAACATCTGGGTGGATGCCGGCTTGGACGGCACGGTACGCGGCTATGTGAGCAACCCGGCCATCGAGCTTCCCCTCACCCCTGAGAGCAAGTTGGATGTGGGCCAAGCCGTTGGGCGCTATGGCTACCTCCATGTGCTGCGGGACTTGGGGTACGGCCAGCCTTACACCAGCGCGGTGGAGCTGGTTTCGGGAGAGGTGGGAGACGATATCAGCTACTACCTCTCCTCCTCAGAGCAGATCCCTTCGGCAGTCCTTTTGGGGGTCAACCTCGATTCGCAGCGGGTGCGGGCTGCCGGTGGAGTGTTGTTGCAACTGATGCCAGGGGCGCCGGCCAGCCTGATCCCGGAAATGGAAGCCCGTTTGGCCAAGGTGGAGGAATTTAGCCCGATGCTGGCTTGTGGTGGCGGTTTGCGGGAGCTGTTGCAAATTTGCTTGGGCGACTTGGATCTCAAGATCGCGCCGGAAATGCGCGCCATCCGCTTCTATTGCAAGTGCAATTCCGACCGGGTGAAGGGGGCGCTGCGCATGTTGGGGCGGGACGAGCTCATCGACATGATCCGTACCGACAAGGGAGCAGAGGCGGTTTGCCAGTTCTGCAACGAGGTCTACCGCATCTCGGAGGATGAGCTGCGCTCAATTGTGGCGGAGATGTCGGCAAACCCATAGCACCCCGTGATGGCAGAATAATCGCCAGGTACGGGATCCCTGCTCTTCTATGTCCTCTGAGACTGCTGCCCCTGAGCTCTCGGTTGTCATCCCCTGCAAAAATGAGGCGGAGAACCTGGATCACCTGTTCGAGCGCCTGCGCCTAACCTTGGATCCATTGGGGATCCCCTACGAGATCATCTGTGTCAACGACGGCAGCCAGGACGACACGCTGGAAAAGCTTATTGCCTTCCATCGCCAGGATCCCCGCATCAAGGTGGTGAACCTCTCCCGCTGTTTTGGCAAGGAAATTGCCCTTACCGCCGGCTTGGACTACGCTGCGGGCAGAGCCGTTGTCCCCATCGACGCCGACCTGCAGGATCCCCCAGAGCTGATCCCGGAAATGCTGCAGCAGTGGCGGCAGGGCTACCAGGTGGTGTACGCTGTGCGCCGCAGCCGCCAAGGGGAAAGCTGGCTAAAACGCTTCACCGCCAACGGGTTTTATTGGGTCATTGACCAGCTCAGCCAGGTGCGGATCCCGCGCAATACAGGAGATTTTCGGCTGTTGGATCGGCAGGTGGTAGACGCCATCAAGCAACTGCGGGAGCGCACTCGCTTTATGAAAGGGATCTTTGCCTGGGTAGGCTACCGGCAGGTGGCCATTTTTTACGACCGTGCCCCCCGTTTTCGCGGCAAAACCCAGTGGAACTACTGGCGGCTGTGGAACCTAGCCATAGAAGGCATCACCTCTTTTAGCTCTTGGCCCTTGCGGGTGTGGAGCTATCTGGGCTTGGCGATCTCGCTGGCGGCTCTGCTGTATGGCCTTTTCCTCGTCATTCGTACTTTGCTGTTTGGCTCCGACGTGCCCGGCTACGCCTCTTTGGCGGTGATGACCTTGTTTTTGGGCGGGATCCAGTTGATTAGCCTGGGCGTGATTGGAGAGTATCTGGGCCGCATTTTTGAAGAAGTGAAAGGCCG